>JAADFY010000044.1 GCA_013152625.1 Alphaproteobacteria bacterium | reverse complement strand
TGGGTCAATGGCGCTCTTGAGCCTTTCGGACTGTCGCTGCCGGGTACTGTTTTTGGCCTGAACGGTATCCTGTTGGCCCATGTTTTTCTCAATGGCGCTCTGGTCGCCGGCGTACTGTTTACCCGATTGCGTACCATTGCACCCACCCGGCTAAAAATCGGTCAGTCCCTGGCACTGGGCGCCTGGGCCCGCTTCAGATTGATCGACTGGCCGGAAATGGTTCCGGTTTTGCCCGGCCTTGGCGCCCTGGTTTTCCTGCTCGCCTTTACCAGTTTTCCCGTTGTGTTGCTGCTGGGCGGCGGCCCGGCCAACCGCACATTTGAGGTCGCAATCTACGCCGCCGTCCGCCTTGATTTCGATCTCGCCGGCGCGGTTCGGCTTGCCTTGGTTCAGTTGGCGGTGGCCGCCCTTATCATAATTCCCGCCACCGCCTATGCCCCTGCCATTGTTGCCACCGGCACCGGCCCCCGGCACCATTGGCGGGAGACCGGCCCGGCGCGCTGGCTGCATTTTGCCATCGCCGTGCCCGCCCTTTTGTTTCTGGCCTTGCCCCTGGCCGCCATATTTTCCGGCCTGTTTTCCCCTGCCCTGCCCGCGCTTCTGGCCCGGTCCGCGTTCTGGGCCGCCGCCGGCAATTCTTTTGTCATTGCCAGTGCCAGCGCAGCTCTGGCACTGGTATTGGGCTATCTCATTGCTGCGGCCCGCGCCGGCCTGACCGGCCACGCCAGCAAACCGCGCGCCGTGCTCCGAATGGGGCTTGGGGTACCCGCTCTGGCCTATCTAGGCGTACCGGCGGTCGTGTTGTCCCTGGGGTTCTTCCTGATCGTGCGCGGCTTTGGCGCCAACCCGGGGATTGCCGCCCCCTTTGTCTTGATCCTGGCCAACGCCCTCATGTCCTTGCCCTTTGCCCTTGCCGCTCTCGGGCCGGCACTTGATGCCATTGTCATGCGTTATTATCGGCTCCAGACCAGTTTGCACCTGTCGGCGTGGGTCCGCTTTCACACGATCGATCTGCCTTTGCTGGCCCGGCCGGCCACCTTTGTGTTCGCTTTGGCGTTTTGTTTTTCATTTGGCGATCTGGGCGTTGTTTCCCTGTTTGGCACCGAGCGGTTTTCCACCCTGCCCTGGCTGATGATGCAGGCCATGGGCGCCTATCGCACAAGCGACGCCAATGTGATCGCCGCCATTCTTGGCGTTGTGACCCTGGGGATGTTTCTTGGCGGCCCGGCGCTGGCGAAAAGGGTCTTAGGGTCCAGGCCCATAAACGGAGATGAAATGGTATGAGCCAATTTGTTCACATAACAGGCGCAAGAACGATGGAAACCAGATGGTTTTCAAGCTTTTGCAACGCATTAGGTGGATATATTGGCCATAACCTCTTGGTCGCTCAATTGGCTTCAATCTGCTGTGTCGAAGGGCTCAAACGGGTGATAAACCCGTTTTTTACCCTTCTTCGTGCATATTCTTGCCAATTGAAGCGCCATATCGCCCCCGTTTATGGGTCTGGACCCTAAATGCTGGTGCTTGAAAATGTGCGCTTTGCCTATCCCGGTCAGGGCGTGAGCTACAATTTCAATGTCAGGGTTTCCCCCGGAGAAATCATTGGCATTACCGGGGCCAGCGGTGCCGGCAAATCGACACTTCTGGATCTGATTGCCGGTTTTGTGCTTTTACAATCCGGCACCATCCGCCTCAATGGCACCGATTTTTGCCCCCATCCGCCACAGCATCGGCCCGTTTCCATCCTGTTTCAGGCCAACAATCTGTTTGATCACCTCAGCGCGGCAAAAAACCTTGGGATTGCGTTACCCCAGGGGCTGGAGAAAGCCGAAAAAAAAACCCGCATCGCCGGGGCTCTGGAAAACGTCGGACTGTCGGAATTTTCTGATCGCCGGGCGGCGCTGTTGTCCGGCGGCCAGCAACAGCGCCTTGCCCTGGCCCGAACCCTGCTGCTGGATCGCCCGGTGCTGCTGCTCGATGAGCCGTTTTCCGCGCTCGATTCCCAGACCGCCGCCCGGCTGGGTGCGCTGGTAAAATCACTGGTTGCCCGCAAAGGCTGGCACACCATCATGGTGTCCCATCAGCACAAGGCTCTGGCCGATCTGGCAATGACCACGTTTCAAATCAAGAATGGCGTTCTGGAAAAAATACCCGTTTAACCGTCGGCCCAGGCAGTGAGCACATCGGTAAATATCTTTTGGCCCTCGTCGCCTTTTTCCAAAGAAAGGATCGCCCGACGCCCGGTTGAGTAAACCAGCGGCAGATCGAGCCACCCATAGGTTTCAAGCATTTCCGTATTTGCCGTTACGTCCTTGGGTTCCGAGCTCAAGGCAAAAAGGAACGAGTTATCGAACACCCGCGCCGAGGCCCCCACCAGCGCATCGTCCCGGGAACGTTCCTCACGCTTGAGCAACACACCGGGCAGGCTGGCAATGCCGCCGCCGACGAAACTCTGGGTCACGGAGAAATTGACTTCGATCAGATGGCTGGCCGGCAGCGCCGGGTCCGAATTTTTGCGGATCAGGATATCCACCGAGAGATTCCGTGCCGGTATCGTCGAACTGCCCAGAATGACCGGCAATCCGATCTCATCGACCCCCCGGGTCCAGTCCACCGATCCCGAGAACGGCGCCGGTCCCGCACCGTTGCTTTGCTCCTCAAAAAGGATCGACTGGCTACCGGCTATGCTGGCCACCTCGGGCAGACCCTCCCCCGTCGGGGCTTGTCCGGCATCCGCAGCCGGCGCCTGTGTCCCCACACTTAACTCGCCCGTGGTTGTCTCGGCATTTGGTGTTGGCGCGGTGCCAACATTTGTCTCGGAGGGCAACCGTTCATCGCTTTTGACACCACCTTCCGCCGCCCCCAAAGCACCTTCCGCCGGCGTTATCCCGCCGCCCACGGTTCTCGGCGAACCGGCGTTCGCATCGACCTGAACACTGGTTGAGGGCGTCCCTTGTTCACCGGCTCCCGGTTGGGGCGAAGGCGCTGCGAAATCAAGAAATCCAGCGCGCCAGGCCCAGATTCCACCGCCCCCCACCGCCACCGCCAGCACCACCACCATTACCAGAAATACCTTGATCCGATTGGCGCCACCCTGCTCGTCATCGAGCATGGGCGCATCCGCCAGTTCGGTGGCAAACCCCGCATCGCGATTGCGGTTTTTACGGGCCGATGGACCATTTGCCCGGCCGGTATTCAAGTCAGGCCGGGGCCGGGCAGGGCGTCGCAGGGGTCCCGATATCGACAACGGCTGCAAACGCTGCACGGCAGGTTCGTCATCGGTATCAAACTCATCTTCACCATCATCGGTTTCGTCATCTTCGTCCACCGGGTAACCGTCATCGCCCGCCAGATCTGTGTTCCCGCCGGCAGCCCTGCGTTGACGGTCGATCCCGTCCCGCTCATTTTGCGTGCCCCGGGCACCGAACGCGTACAACTCGTCGTCTTCATCCACATATCCCGCCTGCCCGCTGGCCTCCCGATCAAGTGCTGCAATGGCCCGGTCAATGGCGGCCTGCGGATTGTCGTCTTCCAGAACGCCAGGCGCCGCTTCGAAGGCATCCGGCAAATCTTCCGTGTCTTCAGCCACCCTGTCAAAATCTTCGGGCGCACGGCCTGTGGCTTCGGTCTCGTCGAGATACGGGTCTTCCTCCGTGTCCACCAACGGCGGCTCGATCACCGGGCGCGGCCTTGGCACGGGCCGGGCCGCCTGACGCATGGCCGCCGCCTCGCGCTGGCTGGACCGGGCCGGAACCACCCGTGTGGAGGGCGCTCTGTTCCGGGCCAGCGCCTGTTGGGCTGCCACCGGATTTATCTCATCAATCAGAGCGCTTGTATCAAACTCGTCATCCACCGGCTTTACCTTGCGCCGCCGGGCAGTTCCCCTGGGCGCCGTCTTTGCCTTGACCGGTTTGCGCCTTCGCCGGCGCGGTTTTTCCGCCGCCCCGCCTGCATCGCTTTCCGCCGCCGCGATGACCTGCTCGATGGTCTGGCGTCTGCGCCCCCGGGGCGCAACGGGCACCGGCACCAGCGCATGATCGTCTTCGAGTGGCGCCATGGCCTCAGCCTGCCCCCCGTACATATTGCCCGCCGCCGCCAGTTCAGCGGTCCGCCCCGCGACCGGCCGGTTCTGGTTGTTGCCCAGGGTCCGGGTGCGCGATCTGGGTCGGGCCGGTGCCGCTTCAATGGTTTCTTCCACTGGCACCGCGCCTTCGTCGGCAACCGGATCTCTCTCACCGTCAAGAAACGCGCCATTGGCGGTTTCAGGCACATATTCGGGCTCGGCCGGTTCAGGGGCTGGCGTCGGCGCCACCTTCGATCGGGTCCGCGCCTTTGGCCGGGCGGCAGACTTTTGGCGGCTGCCGCGGGTTTTTCTATCGGGTTTCGGCTCCGGCGCGGTAAGCCGGGCCGGTTGGCGGGAGCGGCCCAGCAACAAGGCCTCTGTGGCCTCCTGCTCCACTAAGCGGATACAATCTTCAAGGTTAAGCCGGTGCTGATTGATATCTCTTGGGGTCAGGGCCGGTTTGATGGCGCGCAACTGGTTGACCAGCGCCCCGCGCGCTTTTTCATAGACGGCCCTGCGGGCGGCCCCGTTGCTCTCAGGCAGGGCCTCGATCGCCTTTCGCAACAATTCTTTGTAATCGGCCATGTGTTACCCGGTACTCATCAATGACGGGGACTCTTACCAGCAAAATTCAATCTTGAAACGGGTCATGTACCAAAATGGTATCCAACCGCTCCGGGCTGGTCGACAGCATCGCCGCCGGACACCCGATCAATTCTTCGATACGGCGCACATATTTCACCGCTTCGGCCGGCAGATCGGCCCAGCTTCGCGCGCCAGCAGTTGTATGTTGCCAGCCCTCTAGCGTTTCATAGATCGGTTTTACCTCCGATTGCGCCTCCATTGCGGCAGGAAGATAGTCGATTCGGGTCCCCTGCAGGTCATATCCGGTGCACACCTTGATTTTTTCCATCCCGTCGAGCACATCCAGCTTCGTCAGCGCAATGCCATTCATCCCGCTTGTCACCACACTCTGGCGTACCAGCACCGCATCAAACCAGCCGCACCGGCGATTCCGGCCTGTCACCACGCCGATTTCGCGGCCCCGCTCCCCCAGGAACTGCCCCACTTCATTATCCTGCTCGGCTGGAAACGGCCCCTCCCCGACCCGGGTGGTATAGGCCTTGGTAATCCCCAGCACATAATCGATGGTCCCCGGGCCCAGCCCGGCCCCGGCCGCCGCCTGTCCCGCCACCGTGTTGGAAGAGGTAACAAACGGATACGTGCCGTGGTCAATGTCCAGGAGCGCCCCTTGCGCGCCTTCGAACAAAATGCGGGCGCCGGATCGCCGCTTTTCCTCCAGCAGCGCCCAGGTCCGGTCCATGTAGGGCAAAATGTCGCCCGCCACCGCCATCAGTTCCTGCCGTAACGTCCCGGCCGAAATTTCTTCCAGCCCCATGCCCCGGCGCAAGGCATTGTGATGACCCAGCAGGCGCTCGATTTTCTCGTCAAGACCTGCCGGGTTGGCCAGATCCACCACACGAATGGCCCGCCGGCCAACCTTGTCTTCGTAGGCCGGCCCGATTCCGCGCCGGGTGGTGCCGATTTTCAGCCCCGAGTTGGACCCCTCGCGTATGGCGTCGAGATCCCGGTGCAGCGACAATATCAGGGTTGCGTTATCGGCAATGCGCAGGCATTGCGGCGAAATCGTAACCCCCTGTTCGCGCAGCCGGGCCACTTCCGACACAAAATGGTGCGGATCGACCACAACCCCGTTGCCGATAACGGACAGTTTGCCCCGCACAACCCCCGAGGGCAGCAGCGAGAGTTTGTAGCTGACCCCGTCAATGACCAGGGTATGCCCGGCATTGTGCCCGCCCTGATAGCGCACCACCACGTCGGCGCGCTCGCTAAGCCAGTCTACGATCTTTCCTTTGCCCTCATCTCCCCACTGGGAACCGACAACAACTACATTAGCCATGGCAAGATTGCCCCCATGATTGTCCCGAACAAGGTTTGCAAACCGGCGAAATTCCCGCGCACCGGTTCCCGGCATTTTGCCGGTCAGGGCAAAGGCGAATAAGTGTATGCGCAGCTACGAGATGCTGATAACGCATGGGCTCTACACCAAAAGTGCATTTATGACAAAACCCCAGATCGCCGCATCCACAACCAGGGAGAGCCCCAAAAACCCGCTGACACACCCTTACGTGCTGCTGGTGATCGCGCCGCTCATGTGGGGCGGCAACACCATTGCCGGAAAGCTCGCCGTCGGCAATATCGAACCCACCACCCAGACCATCATCCGCTTTACCCTGGCTTTCGTGCTCGTCTTGCCGTTGGCCTGGCCCCATATACGCCGGGACTGGCCCCGCATCCGGGCCGGGTTCTGGTGGCTCATGCTATATGGCGCCTTGGGATTTTCCGCGTTCAACGTGCTCATGTTCGAGGCGCAGAAATACACCACATCCATCAATGTCTCCATCGAGCAGGCGGCCATTCCGGTGCTGGTCATGGCTGCAAATTTCATGTTTTTCGGGGTGCGCGCCCGCCCGTTGCAGATCGTCGGGGTCGGCCTGACCATCTGGGGAATTGTTCTGGTCGCCACCCATGGCGACCCGCGTCGAATCCTCGAACTGACGGTCAATATCGGCGATATTCTGGTGGTGCTGGCGGCGGCCCTTTACGCGTTTTATTCCCTCACCCTTAAATACCGCCCCGACATTCACTGGCTCAGTTTTCTCGCGGTCACGTTCTTCGGTGCTGCCATTTCCGCGATACTTTATCAGGCCACCTTTGGCGGCGGCATAAACGCCATGCTCTCAGGGCTCCCACTGGTAACGCCCACCGGCTGGGGCATTGTCGTGTTTGCCGCCATCTTTCCCTCAATCGTTTCCCAGTTGTGCTATGCCATGGGCGTGAGCAGGATCGGGCCGAACCGCGCTTCGCTTTTCATCAATCTGGTGCCGGTATTTGGCACCGTTGGCTCGATTGTCATTATTGGCGAAACCCCGCAATTGTTTCACTTTACCGCCGCAGGTTTTGTGATTGCAGGGATTTTCCTGGCAGAATGGTCGGCGAGAAGAAAAGAACCCGCTGACTAAAGGATATTTTGGGTTGTGATGCCCAGTTCGGCCAGTTGATCGAAAAACCCCGGGCACGTTTTGGAAACACAGCCCGGCTGGTCCAGTTCCACCCCGGCCCCGGCAGCCCCCAAAACCGCCAGCGACATGGCCATGCGGTGATCGTCATGGGTTTTAACCGCAGCAAATTTTGGCGCTCCGGGATGCACAGTCAGCCCGTCATCATGCTCCTCCACCGTAATCCCCAGCGCCTGAAGCGCCGCACACATGGCCGAAATCCGGTCGCTTTCGTGATGGCGAATATGGGCCACCCCGGTCATGGTGATCGGTGCGTTGGCAAACGGGGCGATGGCGGCAAGGGTGAGGGTGGCGTCCGACAGGGGCTGCATATCGATGGTAAAACCGCCCTTGAGCCTGCCGTTGCCCGTTATTACTGTTGTAAGCGCCCCTCGTGTTACTTTTGCCCCCATGCGCTCCAGGATCGTTAAAAACCCGTAATCGGGCTGTCGGGTGTTTTCCCCCAGATTGGTCAGGGTGACCGTGCCGCCGGTGACCGCTGCCAGC
>JAADFY010000043.1 GCA_013152625.1 Alphaproteobacteria bacterium | reverse complement strand
CCCGTTCCACCCGGTCGCGCATGGCTTCGAGCATTGCGGTGGCGCTAACCTTCAATGGCCGGGCGGAAACCAGGCGTAAGCGGGTGCCGGTTTTCTCCAGCAGCACCGCCATGTGCTCACCGGCCTCCGCGTCAATCAATTCGGCAAACGGGCGCCCGGCGCCAACAATTTCCGGCGGCAGCGCATTCTGGCCGGGCAAAGGGGCGGGTCCAAGCTCTCCGGTATGGGGGTGGCGGGTAAGTAACTGGATCAGGGGGCCGGAAACCCGGGCCTGAATGAGCACAATCTCCCGATCCCGGCGTTCGTCCTCAAGTTCGTCCAGCCAGACCGCCTCAAGATTATCGTAAGAATCAAACGCCTGAACAATGGCCCGGGCCAGGGGTTTGGTAACATCCACCGCGCTGGCGGGATCAACGGGGGGGGGAATGTCGAGCCTGGCGCTGGCAAGCCCGGCCGGTGCCGTATCCGAGGCCGTGCGCACCACAAGCGGCGGCGGCTTGCCCCCGGGCGGGACCATTTTGAGCAAAACGGCAATCCAGGCAGCACGCAGGGGGCGCGGCCCCGCGGGTTCGGCCAGCAACTGCCGCCACGCCTTGCGGGTGATGACCACGGTGGGGCAAACGGACTGACCGTTGCGGGCGGCGGCAAATATCCACCTCGCCTTGCCCACAAGCAGGCGTTCCTCGGCAGCGCTTAGAACCGGGCGGCCAACCGTGGGGGCAATGGCAAACATGAGACGGGCAGAACTGAGCGACACGTATTTGGCCATCACACCGGAATTATTGTCGGCTTACATATTGCGCTTAACATCGGCGCGCGGCAACGGGGCTTGACTTGACGTGGTAAGCAGGCCCATCACCCCCCTGCCATGGAAAACAAACCACCCCTGAATATCATTTTGTGTGCGCCGCGAGGGTTTTGCGCCGGCGTGGACCGGGCCATTCAGATCGTGGAACTGGCATTGCAGAAATACGGGGCCCCGGTCTATGTGCGCCATGAGATCGTGCACAACAAATATGTGGTGGACGGGCTCAAGGCAAAAGGCGCGATTTTTGTCGAGGAACTGGACGAAATTCCCGAAACAAAAGCACCGGTGATCTTTTCGGCCCACGGGGTGGCCAAATCGGTGCCCGCAGAAGCAAACTCACGGAACATGTTCTTGCTCGATGCAACCTGCCCGCTGGTGTCCAAGGTCCATGTGGAGGCCCAGCGGCTGTTTACCGACGGTTTTGAGGTTTTGCTGATCGGCCATGGCGGGCACCCCGAAGTCATTGGCACCATGGGGCAATTGCCCGAAGGGGCAATCTCGCTGATCGAGCGACACGAGGATGTGGCCGGTTTTACGCCAAAAGACCCCGGGCAGCTTGCTTTCGTGACCCAGACCACGCTTTCGGTGGATGACACGGCGGAAATCGTTGCCGCCCTGAAAGCGAGGTTTCCTCAAATCCGGGGGCCGCACAAGGAAGATATCTGTTATGCGACCACCAACCGGCAGGAGGTGGTCAAGCAGGTGGCGCCGCTGGTTGAAGCGATGATTGTGGTCGGGGCGCCAAATTCGTCCAACTCCATGCGGCTGGTTGAAGTGGCCGAGCGGCATGGCTGTCGTATATCGGTTCTGATCCAGCGGGCGAGCGAAATCGACTGGTCGCTTTTTGCCAATTGTAACTCGCTGGGGGTCACCGCAGGCGCCTCGGCGCCCGAAGCGCTGGTGGATGAGGTTATCGAAGAATTTGCCCGCCGGTTTGACATCTCGGTGCGCTCCAGCGTGACCGCCACCGAAACCATCTCGTTCAATCTGCCCAGGCAATTGCGCTCGGAGCCCCTGGCCCTATGAGCCAGGGGGTGACGATTTACACCGACGGGGCCTGCTCGGGCAATCCCGGCCCCGGGGGCTGGGGCGCCGTGCTGCAATTTAACGGGACTATCAAAAAACTATGCGGCGGCGAACAACTGACCACAAACAACCGCATGGAACTGACCGCCGCCATCGAGGCGTTCAAAGCCCTTAAACTGCCCTGCAAGGTCGATATCCATACCGACAGCCAGTATGTAAAGGGCGGAATTACGAGCTGGATTTCAAACTGGAAACGCAACGGCTGGAAAACCGCGGCAAAAAAACCGGTCAAGAATGTCGATCTCTGGCAGGAACTCGAAGCGGCCATTGCCGGGCATGACGTGCGCTGGCACTGGGTGAAAGGCCATGACGGAAATGACGGAAATGAACTGGCCGACCAATTGGCCAATGACGGCATGGCGCCTTTTCAGACAGACGTGAGCGCCCGGTAGCTGGGTGTTTTTGGGTTTTTTTGGCTCGCGGGCTCTTTTTCCTCTCACGCCGAGTTCGCAAGTGCTCACCGGCTCCGAGGGGCGCCGCATAAGCGGCGCTCCGTCCTCGTTGTAGGGCTGGCATGTATAAATTGTGAGCGGTTGAGTTCTTTCACTTTTGGAGTTTCGCACAATGCTCTTGTTTTCGCTCACGGCTAATCGGGGCGTTGCCCCGGCCTCCGCGGGGGCGGGCTAAACGCCCGGCTCGCGTTGAAGCTCGCTGAACTCTGGGTCAGAGATAACGGAGGATGCTTGTGTCTTTGAAGAAATACATACCGTCCCGGCCTTGAGCCGGGACCTCTTTTTCAGACCCACCTATCAAGTCCGGGGTGGCAATCGGGGTGCTGGATTGCCGCGCTCCCTTAAAGGTCGCTCGCAATGATGAAAAGAAAGGCTCACCCCTCAATTTTGGAGAAGTCCGCAACCAGGTGCATGGTGGCCCTGAGGTGCGCCAGGACATTGAGCAGTGCGAGGCGCACCGCAGGATCGGGGTCGTTCACCCGAACCTCATCAAAAAACCGGTCCACCGGATCGGCAAGAGCGGACAACTGGGCCATGGCGCCGGAAAAATCACCCCCATCCATATCGGCGGCCACCGCTTCCGCCGAAAGGGCAATGGCATTGGCCAGCGTCCGGGCCACTTCAGAGGAAATCGCGTTCACATCGTACCGGCCGGCATAGGTCGCGGCGTCCTTTTTTTCCTCATCGCGCAACAGGTTTGCCGTCCGGCGATAACCGGAAAGCAACTTCTCCCCGTCCGGCGTTTCCAAAAACCCGGTCAGGGCCGTAACCTTCTGGGAAATCGCATAGACATCGTCGGCCCCCACACTGATCGAGGCCTCGACAATGTCATGGGCGGCACCGGCCTGCCGCAGCGTAATTTTCAGCCGGTCATGGAAAAACGACACCAGATCATCCGCCATCTTGCGATCAAAGGTCATCACTGCATCGGGGGCGGTGTAACTGCGTCCGGCCACCGGAAGCGGGACATTATCCAGATGCCCCATCCGGCCAATTGAAATGAGGGATTTGAGTGACAGGGACAGGCGGTTTTCAAGTATAATCCGGATCAGGCCGAGAGCCGCCCGGCGCAGGGCAAACGGGTCCTTTGAGCCCGTGGGCGTCTCGCCCACCGCCCAAAACCCGGTCAGCATGTCGATCTTGTCGGCCAGGGCCACGGTTATCGAAACCGGGTCGTTCGGCACCGTGTCCGAGGGCCCCAGCGGCCGATAGTGGTTGGCAATAGCCTCGGCGACGCTTTTATCCTCCCCCTGGGCCAGCGCATAGGCGCGACCCATCTGCCCCTGCAAACCGGGAAATTCCACCACCATGGCGGTTACCAGATCCGCCTTGGACAACATGGCGGCCCGGCGGGCCACATCGATGTCGGCGCCAACGGTGGGGCCGATTTCCACCGTCAGGGCTTTGAGCCGCTCGACCCGCTCAAGCTGGCTGCCCAGTTTTTTGTGAAAAACCATTTCGGCCAGCCGGGGCAGACGGTTTTCCAGCGGCTCACCCAAATCGGCGTCATAAAAGAATTTTGCGTCCGACAGGCGAGCCCGAATCACCCGCTCATTGCCGGCAATAACGCTCTTGCCGTTATCGCTGGTGACCATATTTGCCACGATCACAAAGCGGGGCGCCAATCTGCCGGTTTTTTCATCACGCAGGCAAAAGCACTTCTGGTTGGCTTTAATGGTGGCAATAATCACCTCATCGGGCAGCGCCAGAAACGCCTCGTCAAATGTGCCGGACAGCAAAACCGGCCATTCCACCAGCCCGGCAACTTCGCCAATCAGGCCCTTGTCCTCGATCAGAACCAGTCCGGCAGCAAACGCCAGCCCCTTGGCCTCCTGGTGAATTATTTCCGCCCGCCGTTCCCCGTCAAGAACCACGTTTGCCGCCTCCAGAGCTGCGGCGTAATCGTCAAACCGGCGCACCGTTATGGGCCCTTCTGACAGGAACCGATGGCCGTAGGTGATATTCGCGCTGGTCAAGCCGCCCACCTGAAACCGGATGGTTTCGGTTTCGTCGTTCTCGGCGCCAAGGGTGGCCAATATGGCCCGCAACGGACGAACCCAGACAAGATCGCCCGCCCCCCACTTCATGGATTTAGGCCAGTTGAACCCGGTGATGATACCGGGCAGAAAACCGGCAAGAATTTTCGCCGCCGGTTCCCCGGCCAAAACCGACCGGGCCATATAATAGTCGCCCTTTTTGTCGTCCTTTACGATTTTTGCGTCGGCAATCGAAGTCAGGCCGGCGGCTTTGGCAAACCCTTCTACCGCCCGGGCCGGCGCGTCGGTTCGCGGGCCTTTGCGTTCGATCTGCTTGTCCATGGAGCGGGCCGGAATGCCGCCAACGGCCAATGTCAAACGCCGGGGGCCGGCAAACGCGGCAGCGCTGTCGTAACTTAACCCCGCCTCCATGAGCGCACCGGTCACGGCGCTCTTGAGTTGGCCGGCGGCGTTGGCCTGAAACCGGGCGGGTATTTCTTCGCAATAAAGTTCAAGCAGGAGATCAGACATTTAGCACAATCTGTTTGTTCATAAAAAACGTCACCGCAGGGGATACGCTGGTTTACCAGCCGCCGCCACCGCCGCCACCGCCACCGCCCCCCGACGAGCCGCCGGAAAACCCCGAAGAAGAAGACGATGCGGGCTGGGCGGCCATCATGGCCGAAGACAGCCCGGCGGTGGTTGATGCAATGGTGGAGGACAGGGAGCCGGAGGAAAAGTTGGTGCCGGAATACCAGTGGGGCGAATAGCGCGATTTGCCAACGTTGGCGGTGTTGCGGGCCAGTTCGGCTTCAAAATGCTCGCTCCAGGGTTTTTCGACGCCTAAGGCAATGGCGAAGGGCAATATGGCCTCAAACCGGGACGTGGTCAGATCCGGCTCTCTGCTTAAATTCAGGCGCTCTTTTTCCGCCGTTTCGAGATACATTCTGAAGCCCTCGATTTCGTCCATGACTTTACGGCCCTGAATGGTGGGCGCCCGCATCAAAAAGGCAAATACGGCATTTGTGGCAACGATGGAAACGGCGGCAAAGGCAGCCACATCAAACGAAAACCGGCCCGTTAAATTGAGCAAAACCGGCAGGAAATTGCTGATGAAAATGAACAAAAAGAACACCGAGGCCACATTGCCAATGCCACCCGAAGTCAGAACCCTTGAAAATGCCGACGAGCCGATAACAATGAACACCCCGACAAACAGGGCGAGAAACAACCATAGCGGATCCAGCACGTCCACCGCGACCATGGCGCCAAGGCTGACCACCGAAAGACCAACACCGGCGACCACATAGGGCGTGTTCCGCCTGAAATAGACCCGCCGGTTTTCATCCTCGATGGTCTTGATGAATTCGCGCTGGGTGGCCTGCAATGCCTTGCCGGAAGATTTGTTGATCCGAACGGTGCGTTTGGTGCGCAACCAGTCAAACAGCACCGCTTCTCCGGGGGGCAGGCCTTCGGCCCGTTTGCCAGTGACGGCAAATGTGGAATCCTTGCCCTTTTTCCCGATACTGATCAGCCCCCGGGTGGCCAGGGAAATGATGGCAGCGGTAAATCCGGTCCAGCCCCCTTTTTGCCAGCCCATTCGATGCACATAATGGGTCAGGGCCGGCGAAAAACGTTTCGGGGGATAAAACAGCGGGATTATCGTGCCCCTTTTCGGGTCGCGCCCGACACTGTCCCAGGCGAAAAAATTAAAGAGCAGAACAAGAAAAACGGCGATGCCGGGCAAAATCAGACCGCGGTTATCAGACAGGAAATTGACGCTCGCTTCGGAAAACTCAGGGGCGACAAGCGCCCCTTTTTCAAAGGCGACGGAAACGGACAGCCCCTCGCGCCGGGCAAACGGCACCGTTGATCGAACCACCACCTGATTGTCCGACATTCGGGTGACGGCTACATTTGTTTCTTCCGACCCCTGACGGCCGGTAAAGCCAACCGTATCGAGAATAACAGCACCCGCAGGAAGGGTGATTGTGACCACCGAAGCGCGGATGGGGAAATTCCAGAAATTGCCGGTGACATTCCAGAACAGTTCGTCCATGTCGGCAAACTGGCGGGCCTGCCGGGTCATGGTATAGCGGATTTCGTAGCGATACAGCCCGGGGTCGAGGAATATGTCGGCCTGGCCGATGCGGATGCGCTTGCCATTTTCGAGATTTTCCACGGCAAAAGGCTCGGATTGGCCGTCGCGCCGGACCGAAATTACCTTCAGATTCGAGCGCTGCAGGGACCCGTCAGGCCGCAACAGGACGGTGGGGATATCGCGCAGGATACCCCGGCGAATTTCATCCCCTTCGGCCTGAATTTCAATAAATTCGGTCACATCCACCGTGCCGGTGGGCGACAGGACCAGCTTGGAAGCAAACGAGCGGATTTCCTCAACGGCGCCGGCACCGGTAACCAGAAACAGGACAAGCACCAGCGCGCCGAATATTTGACCAATCCAGCGGGTGGGGCGCACGGTTCGCCCTTCAAAAAGAGACATCGGGCACCGCGCGGTCTGCTTCATATTCCAGTTCGAAATACTCCGCCTGATCAAAACTGAACATGTTGGCAATCAGGTTGGAGGGGAAACTTTCCACCGCAATATTCAATATGCGAACCGTGCCGTTGTAATAGCGCCGGGCGAGCTGTATTTCATCCTCCACCGTGCGCAGCGTATCCTGAAACTCCAAAAAAGTGGTGTTGGCTTTCAAGTCGGGATAGTCCTCGGCGATGGCAATCAGTTTGCCCAGAGCCCCCGACAACAGCCCCTCAAGGCGGCCCCGTTCCGCCGGATCGGCCTTGGTGGCGCCATGCACGGCGGCCCTTGCATTGGTAACCGCCTCCAGGGTTTCGCGCTCGTGGCCCATATATCCCTTGACCGTTTCAAGCATGTTCGGAATGAGGTTGGCCCGGCGTTTAAGCTGGACATCGATCCCCGACCAGCCCTCCTCGACCTTTTGCCGGCCCGCCACCAGCTTGTTGTAAACGAGCACACCGTAAAAGGCAGCCGCCAACGCCACCACCACCATAATCAGACCGATATCCATTGTGACACCTCTGTTTTGGAACCGCGACACCCGCCGGCGCCGCACCGCTTGGCGCAGATATTATCCGAAACTGGATAACAGGAACTGTAGCCCAAAGCCAAATGCCGGCGCTTTGATTGTCCTCGCGCCAGAGGCGACCTGTTATTTGCCTGGTCGCGTTGTCGAACGGAAAACCGGGACCACTTTTCCTGACAACGCTCGGTTTCCTTATTTGGTCGCGTTGTCGGACGGAAAACCGGCTTCCACTTTTCCTGACAACGCTCGGTTTCCTTATTTGGTCATTTGGTCGCGTTGTCGGACGGAAAACCGGCTTCCACTTTTCCTGACAACGCTCCGCCACTGCGAGTTTGCAGCCAGGCGGCGCCGCATGCTTTGGACAGGTCTCTTAGCCGCAGGATATAACTCTGGCGCTCGGTGGCCGAAATTACGCCACGGGCATCGAGCAAATTGAATTTATGGGCCGCGTTCAGCACCTGCTCGTAGGCGGGTACGGCCAGGGTGTGGAATTTCGATTCGTTGGCAGGGCTGCCGGGGGCGCCCGCTGCAAGCAGAGCGCGGCATTCGTTTTCGGCATCGGTGAAATGGCGAAACAGCAATTCGGTGTCAGCGGCCTTGAAATTATAGGTGGAAAATTCCTGCTCATTTTGCAGAAAAACATCCCCGTAGGTGACTTTTTCATCGCCCCGGGCGCCGTTGAAATTCAACTCGTAAACATTGTCGACATTCTGGATATACATGGCGAGCCGTTCCAGACCGTAAGTCAGTTCACCCGACACCGGCGAACATTCAAACCCGGCAACCTGCTGGAAGTAAGTGAACTGGCTGATTTCCATGCCATCGCACCACACTTCCCACCCCAGCCCCCAGGCGCCCAGCGTCGGGTTCTCCCAATCGTCTTCGACAAAGCGCAGGTCATGGAGTTCGGGGTCGATCCCGATGGCATAAAGGGACTTCAAATACAGGTCCTGAATATCATCCGGCGAGGGTTTGAGGATGGTCTGGAACTGATAATAGTGCTGCAATCGGTTGGGATTTTCCCCATAACGACCGTCGGTGGGCCGCCGGGTGGGCTGGACATAAGCGGCATTCCAGGGCCGAGGCCCCAGGGCGCGCAGAAATGTGGCGGTGTGGGAGGTGCCGGCGCCCATGGGCATGTCATAGGGTTGCAGAATAACGCAGCCATAGGCGGCCCAATATTCCTGCAATGTCAGGATCAGCCCCTGAAACGAACGTTTGGGGTCCAGATGGGCCGGGCGGGAACTGGGGTCAGAATTCATTAATTTTTTGATTCGGCAGCTTGGCTGTTCTGGCGCCAAAACTAGGGCGTGGGCAAAAGCCGGTCAAGCGATACGGGCGGCGGCGATCAGGTTTCCCCGTCCCGCTCGCGGTTTTTGGCCGGTCCGGGGGCAGCGGGTCTGTCGGTATCGCCGGTTTCGGGGCCGGTTTTGCCGTCGGCGTCATTGGGCCGGAAAACCCCATCCCCGGAGCGTTTCAGATCAATGACTTCGGGCGCTTTGGAAGCCACTTTGTCCTCCTGGCGCCGCTGATCGCCAATGGCCCGAAAATGAGCCATCCATTGGCGCTTGATGGCCCGGACGCCGATATATATGACCCCGAACAGGGCGGCAAACACCAACAGGCGAATGAGGATTGCGGTCATGATCTCACCGACCGAACCGGGACCATAAAAGCCGGTCCTCAATGGCGGCAATTACATCGTCAACCAGGATTGAAACACCCCCTGCCCCAGTATCGACGAAGGGCAGTTTCAGTGAAAACAACCCGCGACTGGCGGCAATCGGCATCAGGCGCACCTTGTCGCCGTAGCGCTGTCGCAACACGGCGTGCATATCGCCCAAGGAGTCCACCAGCCCGAACTCGAGGGCGCGTTTTGCGGTCCAGAACTCGCCGGTAAACAGATCATAGTCGGTTTTCAGCTTGTCGCCCCGGCGAGACTTGACCCAATCGATAAACACTTCATGGACATCGGCCCCAAGTTGTTTGATGCGGGCAACATCGGCTTTTTTCTCGGGCTGAAACGGATCAAGGGTCGATTTGTTCTTGCCAGCGGTATAAACGCGGCGCTCGATCCCGAGCCGGGCAATGGCATCGGCAAACCCGAATGTGGACATGATCACCCCGATGGACCCCACGATCGAGGAGGGATCGGCAATGATCTCGTCACCGGCAGTGGCGATGAAATATCCCCCCGACCCGGCCACATCCTCAACAAACACAAGTACTTTTTTGTCATGTAATTCGGCCAGATCGCGAATGTATTTGGCCACCAGCCGGGACTGGACCGGCGATCCGCCGGGAGAATTGACAATGAGGGCCACGGCGGGGGCCCGTTTGACGGCAAACGCCTTTTTCAGCAATGGCCCGGTGACGGCAATGTTGATCCGGTTGGGGCGCTGGCTGGCCTCAATGGTGCCCTGAAGCCGGACCACGGGAATAACGGTCTGCTTTTTCCCGGTCAGTTTCGCCCACCAGGGGGCGGAGGGCCGGTCGGTCAAAGCGTCGTTGTGGGTCATTTATGGTTCCTTTTGTTCACCGTCGTGCTTATTTGCCCGCACCGTCCCGGTCAAATATTTTTCCGGCGGCCCGTGGGCCATATGTAGGGAACTATTCGCCCATTCACCAGTCCAGGCGCGTTGTTCCCGTCAATATCCCATGGACCGTATCGCAAAACTCTTCGCCATTGTCCTTGTGCATGATCAGGGGCGGCAACAATGTTAACGGCGCTTTTGATCCTTTTGTCCCACGCACCAGAATGCGCCCCGCCGGGGCGGCGGCAAACGGCGATATGGGCAGAATGACCAGTTTTCCCAGACGGGCGCCAATGGCTTCCAATAGCCGATCCAGACCGGTTGCAGGGTAAATGAAGATGACTTCTGCGTCAGCGGTGCCGGCACCGCACGCGGTCTTGACCCAGTGCACCAGATCGCCGCCATCGTGGGCATGGGCTCTGGCGGCGCCGGGGCCGGCGGGCAACGTTACGGTGTGACGGGCATAATAGGGCGGATTGGCCAACACTGTGGCAAAATGGTTTTGCCGCAAGCCGGCTCCGACACGGACCGGGCCGGGCGCGGTTACATCCAATTCGAGCACTTCCGCCCGGGCGCCAAAGCCATTGCGCTTTATATTGGCCCGGCAAAGCGCGGCGGTGGCGGGGTCTATTTCAACAAAGGTTGCAGCGAGGGCCTCATAATGGGTCAGGGCAACCAGCCCGGCGACCCCTGCCCCCGCCCCCAGATCCAGCACCGGGCCGCCAGTTGCCGCCCGGCGAGCGCTAATGGCTGACCCGAGCAAAACACTGTCGGAGCCGGCACGAAAACCCTTTTTCGGCTGGCCGATCAACAATCGCCCGCCTAAAAATCTGTCCAGTGTCGAGGTGTGCGGGTCGAATTGGTTCACAGGTTCGCCCACTGATTGTTTTACATTCCTGCCTTGCCGGTTTAGGTCACGTCTGACCCTGCGGTCCCGTCAAACAGGCCGCCGGCGGCACATTTCGTTAGGGGCGCCTCAACTGTTCACTCAGGCAACACCTTCAGGCCCTGTGGCCAACGAGACGGACATCAGCGCCCTGCTGGCGCTGACCGCGATGGATATGGAGGCGGTCAACGAGATGATTCTGGCGCGGGCAGCCTCCCAGGTCAAGCTGGTGCCCGATATCTCGCGTTATCTCATCGAGGCGGGTGGCAAGCGGTTGCGGCCCATGCTGACCCTGGGGGCGGCGCAGCTTTTCGGCGCCAGCGGCCACCACCAGATCAATTATGCGGCGGCGGTGGAATTCATGCACACCGCGACCCTGTTGCATGATGATGTGGTGGACGAGAGCGAAAAACGGCGCGGCAAACCGGCGGCCCGCATGGTGTGGGGCAATCAGGCCAGCGTTCTGGTTGGGGATTACCTGCTCGGGCAGGCTTTCATGATGATGGTGGAGGCGGGGGATCTCGAAGCGCTGGGGGTGTTGTCACAGGCGGCGGCAACCATTGCAGAGGGCGAAGTGTTTCAACTGGTCAGGGCCGGCGACCTCGAAACCAGCGAGGCAGATTATTTCGCCATTATCGAGGCTAAAACCGCAGCCCTGTTTGCGGCGGCAACCGAGGTGGGGGCACTGGCGGCGGCGGCGCCACCATCGGGTCGGGCGGCGGTGCGCACCTATGGCCGGGAGCTTGGGATCGCCTTTCAGCTAACCGATGACCTGCTTGATTTCGGCGGGATCGGTGGGTCCAGCGGGTCTCTGGGCAAAAATGTCGGTGACGATCTTCGCGACGGGAAATTGACCCTGCCCATGGTTTACGCCCTTGGACACACCGCAACCGATAATCGGGAATTTCTGGTCAAATCCTTGGGAAACCGAGAGATTGGCGAGGCTGAACTGGCGCGGGTGATCGAAATTTTGCGATCCTCGGACGGGCTGGCCTACACTTTGGCAAAAGCGAGAAAACACTCCGATCAGGCCCGGGCAGCGCTGGAAGACATCGCCGACAGCCCTTCCCGAAGCGCGCTGAATGAGGTGGTGGATTATAATCTGCGGCGGGCAAGTTAGGGCCTGTGGACAATTGGGATTTGGAACGTGATATGAGCGCAAATCGTTCAGTTTCAGAAGCAAAGCCGAAGGAGGGGTTGTCCCCCTTCAAGGATTTGCGACGCAAAAATGGGCGATTTGTGCCATACCGCCTAACGGCGCGGCGGATTTGGCGCCTGAATGCGTTAAAGTGTGCTTACGGTGTTAAGCACCGCCACACACCCTTTGCCTTTTCAGACACCAAATCCATTTCGCGTCACGTCCGAAAACCAATTGTCCACAGACCCTGACGCCGCGTTCACGTGCCCAGCGGCGTGCTGACCACCCAGAATTGCGGCCAGTTCCGGGCCAGTTGATATCTGGCCTGCTCGGCCTTGCCGGCGGACTGGAAAAGCCCAAACACCGTTGGCCCGGAGCCGGACATGCGGGCGAATATGCAATCACCGGTTGCATTAAGGGCCTGTTTGAGTTCACCAATGATCGGGGCCATGGTCATGGCAGGGGCCTCAAGGTCGTTGCGGGTGGCTCTTTCAGCCACCCCACCAATTCACCGCCATTGGCAAATCGCGCCGGGCGTTCGGGCAATGGCGGATTGGTTCTTTTGGTCAAACAGGCAAACACCTGTTTGCTCAGTAATTTTGCGCCGGGGTTAATCAGAACCGCATAAAGGGCGGGAAAACCGGCCAGCAATTGCACCCGGGCGCCAATGCCTGAAATCCGGGCCGGCCGGGACGACAGGCACATGGGCACATCGGCGCCCAGTCTGGAAGCCAGGGCCACCAGTTGCCCGTTGCCCGGGGCTGGAATGGCCGCCCGGCCCATGAGGCGCAGGCAGGCGGCGGCATCGGCGGAACCGCCGCCAATACCGGCGGCAACCGGCAGGTTTTTTGTCAGTTCAAGCAAGATACAAGGGGGGGCGGCCTTCGGGTAGGTGGCGCGAAAGGCATCTCTGGCTTTAATGACAAGATTGTCGGCGTCATCCCCGGGGCTTTTGCCGGTATCGTGTTCAGAATTTTGGTCCAGGCCGGACGCAAATTCGCCGCGAACCACAAACGTGTCGTTTCGTGCCGCGCTGAGGGTAAGTTCATCACCGATTTCGGCAAAGGCAACCATGCCGTCCAGATCGTGGTAGCCGTCGGGGCGCTGGCCGAGCACATGCAGGGCGAGATTTAATTTCGCCGGCGCCGGTTCTGTTATCGGTTTGACCGATTCCATATTAGATATTCTCGGCTGGCGCCTTTGCATCCAGTTCCAACTGGGCTTCGTCCAGCCCGACATCAATCTTGCGCAACACCATTTCCTGGGCCCCGTCCTCTTCAAGGCCCAGATCGCGGGCAATATTCCACTGATAGCGCGCTTCAAGCCGGCGGCCCACTTTCCAGTAAGCGTCACCAAGATGATCGTTGATTGTGGCGTCGCCGGGAGTAAGGGAGACCGCGCGTTCCAGTTCGACGACCGCTTCTTCAATCCGGTCGAGGCGATAATAGGCCCAGCCCAGACTATCGACGATGTAGCCATCCCGGGGACGCAATTCCACCGCCTTGCGAATCATGTCGAGGGCTTCCTGCAAATTGTCGCCCATATCGACCCAGGAGTAGCCGAGGTAATTGAGAACCTGGGGCTGGTCCGGGGACAGTTTTAGGGCCTGCTTGAAATCGATCTCGGCCTTGTCCCAATATTTTGCCCGCTCGTAACTGATGGCGCGGGCATAAAAAAACCGCCAGGATCCCAGCCGCTCCGGCCCGGACAATTCGATCACCGTTCCGTAAATTTCCGCAGCCTTTTCATATTGTTGGTCCAGCCGCAGCATATCGGCCAGGGCCAGTGTGGCCTCGAGGTTGAGGGGGTCTTTTTCGACCACGGCCTCAAGTTGTTCCAAAGCCGCAGGGCGGTCGTGCATGGCGTCCAGATTTTGAGCCATGCGGATGGCCGCCCGGGGCTGAAGAGGTGAATTTTTCGGTATGGAGCGATAGAGCCGGTTGGCCAGATCATATTGGCCCGATGTGCCTAAAATCTCCCCCAGACCGATGGAAACAAGCTCACCGGCGGGATTCAGGTGGCCGGCAAGACGCAGGAAAAATATCGACAGATCGGTGGTGGGCTGGGTGGAAAGGGCCAGCCCGAGGGCATACAGCATTTCAGAGGCGCCCTCCTGGGCATTGTCGACCAACTTGCCCGGGCGCTTCTGCCTGTCGATATCGGCGGAAATTTCATCAAGATAAGGGTGGCCGGGGCCGCGGGTGCCATAGGTGTCCAATATATCGCGGGCGCTTTCAAAGTCGCCGCCATTGGCCAGAGTGCGCGCATAGGCCTCCACCATACGAAACTGGAAACTTTCAGCCTCATAGGATTGTTTGAGCATATCGAGGGCCAGGGCGCGGTTGTTGGCCACATCGGCCAACAGGCCACGGTGC
This sequence comes from Alphaproteobacteria bacterium, assembly GCA_013152625.1. Taxonomy (GTDB): domain Bacteria; phylum Pseudomonadota; class Alphaproteobacteria; order Rhizobiales; family Devosiaceae; genus JAADFY01. The sequence goes on along the minus strand of JAADFY010000043.1, from coordinate 711 downwards.
AGGCGCAGGAATTCGACGAACCCGGGCCGGTCAATGCCGGCTATGATAGCATCGGCCTCATCGGGGCGACCGGTGGCCACAAGTGCCCAGGCGCGAATGACCAGGCCGGTAATGCCCACCAGACTTTCACGGGACATGCCCTCAAGCCGGTTGAGCACCGAAGCATAGCGGCGTTCCTTTAAGGCAATGGCGCCAATAGCCACTCTAGCCAATTCGTTTTCCGGATCGACATCAAGCATCCGTATGGCCATGGCGGCGCCGGTATCGAACTCCCCGGCGCTTATCAGCGACACAAAAGTCCGCTCCAAAAGCAATGGATTGTTCCAGTCCCGTTCCAGTGCGTCGAGAAAATACTCAGCCGCAACGGGGCTGTTAAAATCAACGGAGGCTTCGCGCCCGGCCAAAAAGCTGCCCGAGCCGGAGGGTTCGGAAAAGCTGAAATCGGGCTGCACTGCAGGCTGGGCAAAGGCTGAAACCCCCATGGCGAAGGGGAAAAACAGCAAGACCAGTACCGGGGCGAGGCGTTTGGCGATTTTTGTCAATTTGAGCCCTTTTCGGGAGTTGCAGCGAAATATCGGGGGACGCGAGTTGGGGATTTGAAAGCCAAGCTAGGCGCTTTTATGGCTGGCAGGCAAGGTGCTCACAATGATTTGGTCACGGCCCCGGTTGCCCTCACATGCCGCGATAATTGGGCCCTGAACCACCGGCGGG
>JAADFY010000042.1 GCA_013152625.1 Alphaproteobacteria bacterium | reverse complement strand
GGGCCAACAGGATGCCGTTCAGGCCAAAAACAGTACCCGGCAGCGCCAGTCCGAAAGGCTCAAGAGCGCCATTGACCCAGCCAGCCCGCCCCCAGACCGACAATATGGCAAAGGCGGCAATAATGCCCGGGGCAACGATGGCCGCCGATATGAGGGCGAGCGCAAACGGGCGGCCCCGGAAATTTAAGCGATCCAGAGCATACGCAAGACCAATGCCGAACCCGAGGGAAAGCGATGTGGTCAGCCCGGCCTGCCAAAGGCTGCCGGCAAGCAACCCGGGAATGTTTAATTCAATTGACGGCGCCGGGCCGGCGGCACGCCAGATGGCGACCAGAATGGTCGCAATCAGGAGGCCGATCGCAATGGCGAGACCGGCGCCCATGGCAAGACGGGTGGTGTCAGCGGAAGGCGGCCAGGGCTTCATCAATCCAGTCTCGGCGATTTTTGGCAACGGTTTCGGCGTCGATCAGGCGCACCGGGTGGGGGGTAATCAGGTTGGCGTAACCTTCGGGCAACGGGATCGGGGCAACGGGATACATCCAGTTGGTGGTGGGAATGATCTCTTGTGCGGGGTTTGAGATCAGCCAGGCAAGAAACCGGCGGGCCAGGTCCTTGTTGGGGGAGGATTGCAAAATGCCGGCGATTTCGATCTGGACATAGTGCCCCTCGTCGAACCTGGCGGCGGCGTAACCGGGGTCGTTTTCGACCATGAGATGGAAGGCGGGGGAGGTGGTGTACGAGAGGACCATGTCGGCCTCACCGAGCAAAAACAGATTATAGGCCTCCGACCAGCTTTTGGTCATGGTAACGATTTTCGGGACCAGTCCGGCCCAGATTTCGGGGGCTTTATCGCCAAAAACGTCTTTTATCCACAGAACCAGACCCAGGCCGGGGGTGGCCGAACGGGGATCCTGCACAACAATTTTCAGCGAGGGGGGGGCGTTGACGAGTTCAACAAACGAGGTTGGCGGATCGGCCAGCTTTCGCCGGTCGTACACAAAAGCGAAATAGCCGTAGTCAAAGGCAACAAATAAGGATGAGCGCCAGTCCCCGGGCAGCACCGAGGCGCTGGTGTCAATGAGATGGGGGCTGAACAGGCCGGTGGCTTCGGCCTCTGCCTCCAGGGACGTATCGAGCCCGAGCACCAGATCGGCGCTGGTGGTGTTGCCTTCAAGTTGAACCCGGCGCAAAGCACCGATGGAGGAAGCGGCGGCGATAAAATCAACGGTGCAGGCGCAAATGGGTTCAAATTTTGCTTTTAGTTCGGGTCCGGGCCCCCATTCGGCGGCAAACGCATCATAGGTGTAAATGGTGAGGTGGCGTTCCTGTCCGGCGCTGGCAGGGGGGGCTGCAAGGATCGTTAGCAGGATGGCAAGACCAGGAATTGTTGCGCGCATGATCTGTTCCCCAATGGCTGGCGGGACGCAATGGTTGCGGTGGGGGGACTGGGGGAAGGGAAAACCGAAGGGTCGCGGGCCGGAAACGAAGCCCTTGTCATCTCGATCTCCCTCCGCCAGCATGACCCGGTTCAGGTTCGATGGGTGATTTCTCAGCCTCGAAACAACGAGGCACCCCAGCGAGACGGGTTCAGCTTAAAAGGAGCGCCAGGGTGATGCAAGAGCCTTCTGCCCGGCAGGCAAAGCGGGTGATTTCCTGCCCGGGGGTGCTGGCGCTGGTGGGGGGGGGCGACGTGGACCCCGGCCTGCTGCGCCAATTGAGTGATGACGGCGCCATGGTGATTGCCGCCGATGGCGGGGCAAAGTGGTGCACAGCGGCGGGCATTGTGCCCAGAGCGATCATCGGCGACATGGATTCGTTGGAAAACCGGTCGCGCTGGGCTGACAAAACCGAGCTGATCGAGCTCGATGAGCAGGAAACCACCGACTTTGAAAAATGCCTTTATTCAACCAGCGCCGCGCTCACGGTGGCTTTGGGCATGGTGGGTGGCCGGCTGGACCATACCTTGTCGGCGTTTCATGTGGTGGCCCGTTACGGGTTCGAAAGGTCGATTATTGTGGCGGGGTCGAAGGACGTGGCGCTCGGGGTGGCCGGTAAATTTTGTTTGGACGTCCCACCGGGGGCACCCGTTTCGGTGATGCCGCTGGTCCCGGTGTCATTTGTCCGGTCGGCGGGGCTTGAGTTCGCCCTGGACGGACTGGAGCTGGCACCGGGGGTTCGCACCGGGGTTTCCAACCGGGCCACCGGCGGGCGGATCCTGATCGAGCCCGCTACCGATGGCGTCTATCTGGTCATTGTTGCTTCCAGTTTTCTCAGGCCGCTCATGGATGCCGGCCTCCGGGGTACGGGTTAGGCATCTTCAAGAAGGCGTTGGGATTTTTCGGCGGCAGCGATCACAGCGGCCTGAACCTTTTCAAACGCGCGCACCTCGATCTGGCGAATGCGCTCTCGGCTTACGCCGAATTCCTGGGCCAGTTCCTCAAGGGTGGAATGATCTTCGGCCAGCCGGCGGGCCTCGAAAATCCGTCGCTCGCGCTTGTTGAGCACTTCCATGGCGTTCACCAGCATGGTGCGCCGTTCGTCATGCTCCTGGGTTTCACCGAGAACGGTTTCCTGATCGGGGGTTTCGTCCACCAGCCAGTCCTGCCACTGGGAGGCACCATCGTCGGCGCGCATGGGTGTGTTCAGCGAAGCATCGCCGGAAAGGCGCTGGTTCATGGACACCACTTCAGCTTCGGTCACGCGAAGGGTGGTAGCGATCTGTTTGATCTGGTCGGGGTGCAATGATCCGTCATCCAGGGCGGCAATCTGGCCTTTTAGCCGGCGCAGATTGAAGAACAGGCGTTTCTGGGCGGCGGTGGTGCCGATCTTGACCAGGGACCATGAGCGCAACACATACTCCTGAATCGAGGCCCTGATCCACCACATGGCATAGGTGGCGAGGCGAAACCCCTTGTCGGGCTCAAAGCGCTTGACGGCCTGCATCAGACCCACATTGCCTTCCGAAATCACCTCCGAGATCGGCAATCCGTAACCGCGATAGCCCATGGCGATCTTGGCGACCAGACGCAGATGCGAGGTGATCAGTTTTTGGGCCGCAGAGGGGTCTTCGTGCTCCTTGTAGCGCTTGGCGAGCATGAATTCCTCGTCGGGGTCGAGCATTGGAAACTTGCGGATCTTTTGCAAATAGCGCGTCAGACCGCTATCCGAGCTTAAAGTGGGTAAATTTGTGTGGGCCATAGTTCCAACCCTCCCAGGTCCATGGCGCCGGCCAGATTCCGGCCGCCAACAGTGCTGCCGCCCGGTATGGCGCGCCAGCGCTTTAGATCACAGACCCATAAATTACGTAAGGAAGGTGACCCAGCGACAGCATATAGGGATTATTGTGGCAAATTCAGCCCCCGGCCACTAACGAATATGCAAATTGGCGTCACCAATGTCGTGATCCGGCGGTCCCAGGGCCGCAATCACCGCGGCAAGATCAGGGGGCGGGGGTGAGGTAAACTGCATGGTTTCGCCGGTCACGGGGTGGGCAAAACCAAGCCGGGCGGCATGGAGGGCCTGACGGCGGAGAGTTTTCAGCGCCTCGGCCGCTTTGGGGGGCAGATGGACAGCTTTGGTGGCAAAACCGGCGCCGTAGACCCTGTCCCCGAGCACCGGATGGCCCAAATGGGCGAGATGAACGCGGATCTGATGGGTCCGGCCGGTTTCGAGCCGGCAATTAACCGCGCTGACGGCGCTCTTTTGGCGACCCCAGCTATGAATGGTATCAAAATGGGTGATCGCCTGGCGCCCTTTTGCCGGCAAAACGGTCTGTTTGAGCCTGTTGTGGGGCGCGCGACCGATCTGGGTATCAATGGTGGCGGCAGGCGGTGAGGGGCGCCCCCAGACCAGAGCGAAATACCCGCGTTCCAGGGGGCCGGTACGGCCATGGTCGGCGAACTGGGCCGCCAGAGCTGTGTGGGCCAGTTCGGTCTTGGCCACGACCATGACTCCGGAGGTGTCCTTGTCGAGCCGGTGCACGATCCCCGGCCGACGCTCCCCGCCAATGCCGGCAAAATTGTCCCCACAATGGTGCAAAAGAGCGTTGACCAGGGTTCGGTCGTGGTTGCCCGGTGCGGGGTGAACCACCAGGCCGGGGGGCTTGTTGATCACAATCAGCGCGTCATCCTCGTAAAGGATATCAAGCGGGATGTCCTGAGCCTGGGGGCGGGCCGAAACGGGGGCTGGCAGGCTAAGTTCGATCAGATCCTCGTGGAACAGTTTGTGACGGACCAGATGGATGGTGCGGCCATTGACGCGAACGTGCCCATCACGAATGAGGGATTGGCAGCGGTTGCGGGACTGGCCATCAAGGTTTAACGAAAGGACCACATCCAGCCGGCGGCCATGGTCCGTTTCGGCCACCACTATGGTTACACCCTGAGCTGAACCGGAATCGTCAAACATGAATGAAACGCGGCAAAATCAAACTCCCGACCCCGAAAAAGCCCCTGAGAGCAACCCGCCCATGAGCGCGGATGCAGCAAAGGTGATCGGGCGGGCGCGACGGTCCTTCGGGGTTAGTATGCTCATTCTGATCGGTGGGCTCGTTGCGGTGGCGGGCGCCCTGTTTTACCGGCTTGGGCCGGCGCAAAGCAATGCCATAGAAATTTCGCAGATTGTGGTACCGGCGGGGGCCGAAATTGTGTCGCTGGAAGTGGAGCGGCGCACCATCTCGCTGGTTCTGGCCCTCGGCGACAAACGCATGATCCGGGTGATTGACAGCCGAACCGGCGAACTTATCCGCGACATATCCATAATAGAAGAACCTAATTCGGGTGCAGATCGCGCAGGGCAGTAATTCGGTCAGACACAGAACCGGTTTCGGGGGCAGCAGGGTCTTGCCGGGTGTTATTCTGCCGGTCGTCATTGTGCGGGTCGGCGGGGGCGAATTTTCGCACGGTTTCGAACAGGCTCCCGCTTTCGGCGGTGTTCGGGGTTTTGCCTTTGATGGTGGTCAGATCGTCACCTCCGGTGGTGTTGGGTTCTGGCGGCCCGGGTTCAGCGCCAGCGTCTTCCACCGCATTGACCAGGCGTGAAACATCGGCGGCGATATCATTGAGGCGTTCGCGCAAATGGGATTGCTGCAGCCGGTCGTTGGTCCATTCGTTCAGGATCGTGGTTTCCACCGAGGTGACTTTTTCGCGCAGTTTTTCCAACTCTTCTTCAAGTTCAAGTTTTTCGGCCAGAAGGCGGCTGGTGCCTTCCTGGCCATCGGCGCTGGCGGCGGCGGCTTGTTCCAGCAGGGCGTTAAACTGGCTTTCGGCATGGGCGATGCGGCTCTCCGCTTCGATCAGCCGGTCTTTGGCATCGGTGTGATCGGTGGTGCCATTGGCCAGTTCCGTGCGCAGGGCGGACACTTTGGTTGCGGCCCGGGTGGCGGAGTTGTCCGAATTTTTCGCCATTGCGCCCAGCTCGGTGTTGTGCCGCTCTAAATAATCAGCGCGCTGGCGCTCGATATCGAGCGCGCGCAACAAATCCTCCACATCGTTGGCGTAATCGCCGCTTAACACCAGTTCAGCCAGATCCTGGTTTTTCAGGTGCAGCAGCTTGGGATTGACCTGTTTTTCCCGCCGTGATTTGCGGCGGCTGGCGCGGGCCGAGTTGAGTTCGTTGGTCTTGTCATCCAGCTCACGATCTCTCTGGCGCAGGCGGGCGGCCAGTTTCGTCCCCTCGCGTTCCAACTCGGAAATGCGGGTGCGAAGGGTGGTTTCGCGATCCTCGAGTTCCCGCACGATCTGGAGTTGCTGGTCGCGATTGCCTTTGATATCGCGAACATCGGCACGGCCACGATTGATGTCTTCGAGCTGTTCTCCCAGGCGCTGGCGCAGGGTTTCCACATTGAGTTCGAGGCGCCGGGTGGACATGGCGAATTCGGCCCGCAGCTGATCCTTGTCGGCGCGAAATTCGGTCAGGGTCATGGGGGTGGCCGCTTCGATGCGTTTTTTGGTCAGGCGCACGGCCCGGGCCCAGATCGCGGGCGCAATCATGAGCCAAAGCAGAGCCGAGCCCAAAAAACCCAGCACGAAGTACATGATATTTTCAACCAGCATTGCCATCTCCCCCGCCCGGTTCGCCCATGCTCTGAGTGACCGGCGAACCGCTTTTGATCAGCGCTGTGCCATTGTGGCATCGCCATGGCCGCCCAGGCATATTAACCGATCATTAAGCTTAATGATAACATTTCGCCATGCCGGGCGCCGCTTCGGGGCGATTTCCGGTCAAAACAGGTCCGGTCAAAACGGGTTCCAGGTCGCCTCGGGAGTGATCTTGAGATAGCTGACATTTACCCCCAGGCGGGCGCCGACACCGGAGCGGATAGGCACAATGATGACATCGCCCCTTTTGATGACCGACATTCCCAGACCGCCGAGCACGAAAGCGGAGCCATCGACGCCGGGATAGCGGTCATAAATGGCGCCAACGGAGGGCAGGTTGTAAACCAGCATCATGACCCGGGAACCATCGACGCCCCAGTCAAATCCAAGGGATGGGCCCTGCCAGAAGATCTGATGCTGGCCGGCGTTCTTGGTGTACAGGGTACCGTCGCCATAACGGACTCCGGCGACAAAGGCACCGGAGGCTTCCTCACCCAGCACATACCCATTGGGCAGGCCGTATTGGGAGACGGTCTGTTCAACCAGGGCGGCCAGGCCCTGTGCGACCTGGCCGAAAAAATGGCCACCGGTTTCAAGCAGCTCTTCGGCGCTGAAGGTATCGGAAACCGTTCCAGACTGGGCGCTGGCGGCAAGGGGGGTGAAGGCCAATATCGGGGCCAGGACCGAAATGAGGGCTAATCTGGTGAAAAAACGGGCAAACATCGGGCTTGATCCTTGGCGGGTTAATGGGCGGGTTACGACGCGTGGCGGTTAACCTTGGCCATACGCCTTGATGATAGGTTGCCGGGGTTGGGCAAACCTGAAGCGGCAAATCGTGACCATGATGGGGCAAACCGGTAAACAAAGATTCACCGTTTGGACGATTGCGGCATGGCTGGTGCTGGCGGGCGGTGTTATGAGTGCGCCGGGGGAAAGCACGCTAGTTCAGGCGCGGGGCGAATCTGTTAGCTGGTTGCCAGACGAGATCGTGGTAAACCGGCTGACCGGGGTGGCGATCGACGGCATGGACCCAGTGAGCTTTTTCACGGAACCAGAGCCCGCAAAAGGGCGTCGGGATTTCATGTTCATCTGGGGCGGGGTGCCATGGTATTTTTCGTCGGAGGCCAACCGGCAGGTGTTTGCGGCAGCACCGGGGGTTTATGCGCCCCGGTTCGGTGGTTACGGACTGGCCAGCATTGCCCGGGGGTTTTTATCCGAGGGAAATCCGAGGATCCATACGATATTTTTCGGGCGGCTATATCTGTTTTACTCGTCCGGCAACCGGCAGGCCTTTTTGGCCTCACCGGTGGAAATGCTGGAGGAAGCGGTGGCCGGCTGGCCCGATTTGCGGGCCGACCTGATAAAGAACTAGCCCATATCCGGGGATAATGCCAAACCCGGACAGGACAGACACCGGATCCGGCCTATGCCGGAGCGGGCGTTCAACTGGCCGATGGTTTGAAGGCGGATGACAATGAGGTTTTTATCCATGACTGAAATAGTTGAACTCAAAGGGTCAGACCTTGCAGCCATGTTGTGCTCGCGGGTTTGCCATGACCTGATTTCGCCGGTCGGTGCGATTGGCAACGGGCTGGAGGTGCTGGCGGACCCCGACCAGGCGGGAATGGC
>JAADFY010000041.1 GCA_013152625.1 Alphaproteobacteria bacterium | reverse complement strand
CATCTCGCCGTCGCGGGGGCGGGCTAAACGCCCGCTCCGTCCTCGTTGGTTCTTTAATGGCCGTTTTGTTTCGCTCACGGCTAATCGGGGCGGTGACTTAAAACAGCCCCCAGCGCCGAACCTGCCCCAAATAGGCTTCATATTCGGCGCCGAACTTTGCGGTCAGGTAGCGTTCTTCGCGGGTAACCACCAGCACATGCAGCGCCACCCATAAAACCGGCACCAGTAAAAGCGCCCATTCCAGGGCAATCACAAAGCCGACGCCGGCCAGCAACAGCAAAAATCCGGCATACATGGGGTTGCGGATATGCTGGAAGGGGCCGCTGGTGACAATATTTATCGCCGGCTGGGTGGGCCGGACATTGGTGCCTTGCTTGCCAAATTCACGCACCCCGGAAACCGCCAGCGCCATGGCGCAGATAATCAGCAACAGCCCAAGATAAAATGCCCAGCCAAGGCCCCTGGGCAAAAAAATCACCGGCCACAGGTTCTGGCCGACAAATGCAGCCACAAGGGCGATGCCGAGAAAATATGGCGGCGGCATGATCAGGCCCGGATTGTCTTCGTTTTGATTGTCGCTCATGGGGGGGGTCCTGTCCGCCAGTGTTACCGACAGATTGGCAATGGCCCGCCGGATTGCAAGCCCGAATTTTACGAGCAATAAATTTCGTAAAGCGTTCCAAGCAGGCGTTCGACCTCTTTTGAAGCGAGCCGGTAATTGACGGTGGTTCCCTCGCGCCGTGTTTCCACCAGATTTGCCGCGCGCAGTTTGGCCAGATGCTGGGAAACCGCAGGCTGGCTCATTTCCACCCGGCGGGCAAGTTCGAGAACCGGCAGCTCATCGTCCACCAGCAGGCACAGGATCATCAGCCGCTTGTGGTTGCTCATGGCCGACATGAGGTCGGCTGCGTCTTCGACCCGACCGACAAAGTCGTCCAGTTTCATTTCTTTCACAGGCCGAATTCCCCCCTTTGTCCGTCCGGTCGAAACCAGCCTGAACTAACACAATCAAACAGGACCCATGAAAACAGAGCCGCCGCGCCGCCGCCAACAGGGTATCAAGTATAATCGAACAAATATAGCACGCGGGACCTCGCAAATTTAAGGCGGCGTTGTGACGCTGGTCAAACAATACACAATCCTGCCTGCAAATTTCATAAATGATCTGCTGGCGACTGACGCGCTGGCGGACCGGCGCGAATTGTTGCACTGTGGTGGCAAAGGCCGGACCGGGCAGGTCCGAAACCAGTGCGAAGGAACCCCACCGATGACCCGTTCCCCTTTGTTGCGCAGTCAGGTCAACCAGATTTTGCGCCGAAGCGATGAATTTATCCGATCCTTTGGATTTTCGCTGCCGCCGTTCGCTTATTGGTCGCCAGCGGAAATGCAGGCCCGCCGGGCGGAGATCGGCAACATCATCGATGCCGGCCTGGGGTGGGACATCACCGACTTCGGGTTTGGCAAATTCGACGAATTCGGCCTGTTTCTGTTTACCGTACGCAACGGCAATGCCGCTGATCTGGCCCGGGGGAGGGGCATGCTTTATGCGGAAAAAGCGATGATCTCGCGGGAAAACCAAGGGTCGCCCATGCACCGGCACAACATCAAGGCCGAGGACATCATCAACCGGGGCGGCGGCACTCTGGTCATTGAGCTATACGGCGATACCGACGGCAAATGCGACCGGGATAAAGGCACGGTGGTGTACACAGACGGGGGGCGCCGGGAACTGGAGCCCGGTCACAAGTTGAAATTGCAGCCCGGGGAAAGTGTCACTTTAATGCCCAACGAGCACTGGCACGGGTTCTGGGGCGAGGGGGGGGATGTGTTTATCGGCGAGGTCTCCACGGTCAATGACGATCTGACCGACAACGTATTCGAGGACCCTGCCATCGATCGCTTTTCAGGCATCGAAGAAGACGAAGAACCGATCCATCTTCTGGTTTCGGACTATGACACATGGCTTAAACCGTAGTCCCGGTTTCCCAGAACTACATTACAGCGCCCACCTGCCAGGGCACGAATTCTGCATCGCCATAGCCCAAAAGCTCCGATTTCGTGCGCTCACCGGAGGCGACCCGCAGCAGGGTTTCAAAAATTTCCCGGCCCTTGGTCTCTAGACTGACGCCGTCGAGCACATCGCCGCAATTGATGTCCATGTCCTCTTGCATATGGGTGTAAATCTGACTGGAGGTGGCCAGTTTGATTGCCGGCACCGGCTTGCACCCGTAGGCCGAGCCGCGCCCGGTGGTAAAGGCGAGAATATTGGCGCCGCCTGCCACCTGGCCCGTGGCTGAAACCGGATCATATCCCGGCGTGTCCATGAACGTTAAGCCCGTGGCCGTCACCTGTTCGGCATATTCATATACCGCCTGCAAAGGAGCGTGCCCCGCTTTGGCGACGGCTCCAAGGGATTTTTCTAAAATGGTGGTCAGACCGCCGGCCTTGTTGCCGGGGGAGGGGTTATTGTTCATTTCGCCCCCGGAGCGGGCGGTGTAATCCTCCCACCATGCCAGTCGGTCCCGCAGTTTTTGTGCAACCTCTGGGCTGACTGCCCGGGACAGCAATAAATGTTCGGCCCCGTAAATTTCAGGGGTTTCGGCCAGAATTGAAGTGCCCCCCTGCCGCACCAGCAGATCGGAGGCCACCCCGAGAGCGGGGTTGGCGGTTATGCCGGAATAGCCGTCCGACCCGCCGCATTGCAGGGCCAGAACAAGTTTCGATGCCGGCACCTGCTGACGTCCGGTGCCATTGACCACCGGCGCCATTTCCATGATGCGTTTGACCCCTTCGGCAATGGCCCGGCGGGTGCCCCCCATGTCCTGAATTGTGTGGGTGCGAAATGTGGGGCCTTCCTCGACATTGAATTCGCGCTTGAAGCGGGCGATCTGAAAAACCTCGCACCCCAGCCCAACCACTAAAACCCCGCCAAGATTGGGGCTGGCGCCGTAGCCCCAGTGGGTGCGGCTTAAAATGTCGAACCCTTCGCCCTTGTTATCCATGCCGCAGCCGGTGCCGTGGTTAAAGGCCACCACCCCGTCAATATTGTCATAATCTGCCAGCAGGCCGGAGCGGTTGATCTCTTCGGCTATATGGCGCGCCACCGTGGCCGAACAGTTCACCGAGGTTAAGATGCCGATATAGTTGCGGGTGCCGACGCGGCCATTGGCCCGGACATACCCCATGAAGGTTTCCCGCTCGCTTTCGGGCACCAGGGTAAAAGCGGTCTGGTCGCCGGCCGGCGCCACTTGACCAGCGCTGGCGACCATGCCCGTATTGTGCTCATGCACCCACTCACCGGCAACAATGGGTTTGCTGGCCACACCAATGGTCTGGCCGAACTTTACGACAGGCTGCCCAGTGGCGATGTCCCGCAGGGCGACCTTGTGGCCCCGGGGAATGCGATCGCCGGTTGTCACCGCGTCAGTGAGCTTTACCCCCCGGTCGGCCCGGTCAATGCACACCATTACATTGTCGTTTTCGTTCAGGCGTATGGTGCGCGGGATGGCGATTTTTTCGGGCCTGGAGCTGGAATTAGGCATGTGCTTGGGTACCTTGGGTTCGTTCGGCCGCTTTTTGCAGCGCCTGGGCGGCCTGGGCGGTAATGGCGGCCCAGTTCTTGTTTGCGATCTGGTCGGCGGTGGCCAGCCACGAACCGCCAATGGAGGCCACCAGGGGCAGGGACAGGTAATCGTTCATGTTGGAAAGGGATATGCCGCCGGTGGGGCAAAACTGCACGCCGTGGCTTTTGTAGGGGCCTGCCATTGCCTTGAGATAGGCCGGGCCGCCGGCAGCGGCGGCGGGAAAGAATTTTAGCAATTTACACCCCAGTTCGAGCCCCCGCTCGATGTCGGAAGGGGTTACGATCCCGGGAACAAACCCGACACCGGCGTTTTTGAACTGATTGATGGTGGCTGGATTTAACCCCGGCGCCAGCCCGAAACTCACCCCGGCGTCGATGGCCCGCTGGCCCTGTTCGGCACTTACCAATGTGCCCGCCCCCAACAGCATTTCGGGAAAGGCCTTTGCGATACGTGAAATGGCCTCGGCGGCGGCATCGGTGCGAAAGGTGATTTCGATCACATCGATGCCCCCTGCAAGCAGGGCCTCGGCCAGGGGTTCGGCGTCATTGGCGTCATGGATGACGATGACTGGAATAATGGCGCGTTTTTTCAGTTCTTCGAGCATGATTTTTTCCGTTTATTTATTGGTATTTACCGATCGACGCGGGCGCTGCCGCCGCCCACCAGTTTTTCAACTTCTGGAAGTGAGGCCATGGTGGTGTCCCCCGGTGTGGTCATGGCCAGCGCTCCGTGGGCGGCGCCATATTCCACCGCCAGTTGCGGATCGCCAAACCGCATCATTCCATAAATAAAGCCCGAGGCAAAACTGTCGCCGCCGCCCACCCGATCCAGGATTTCAAGTTCGGGCCGATGGGTCGCGTGGAAAAACCTGCCATCCGCCCAGCACATGGCGCCCCAGTCGTTGATGCTGGCCGATTTTACGCCGCGCATGGTGGTGGCGGTGGCCTTGAAATTGGGGAAATCAGCCACGGCCCGCTCGATCATACGCTCGAACGAACTTACATCAAGATCGGTCAGCGACGCGTCGGTGCCTTCGATCTCATAGCCGAGGCAGGCGGTGAAATCCTCCTCGTTGCCGATCATGACATCCACATATTGTGCGATCTCGCGATTGACCTGACGGCACCGGTCTATGCCGCCAATGCCCCGCCAGAGGGAAGGGCGGTAATTAAGATCGTACGAGACAATCGTGCCGTGTTTTTTTGCAGCTTTGGCCGCTTCGATCACCAGCGGCCCGGTGGTGTCGGACAGGCCGGCAAATATCCCCCCGGTGTGAAACCAGCGCACGCCCTGTTCGCCAAACAGGGTGTCAAAATCCACGTCCCCCGGCGCCATCTGCATGGCGGCGGTATGGCCCCGGTCCGAGGTGCCCACAGCGCCGCGCACGCCAAAGCCGCGCTCGGTAAAGTTCAGCCCGTTGCGCACCGAACGCCCGATTCCGTCATAGTCGACCCAGCGGATAAGGGATGTATCGACCCCGCCCTGCAAAATGAGGTCCTCGAGCAGCAGCCCCACTTCGTTTCGGGCAAAGGCGGTAATGACCCCAGCGCGCTGGCCAAAACAGCGTCTTAGCCCCCGCGCCACGTTATATTCGCCGCCCCCTTCCCAAACGCGGAAATTTCGTGCCGTGCGAATCCGGCCCTCACCGGGATCAAGCCGCAACATGACCTCGCCCATGGAAACAATGTCAAAGGTGCACTTCGAGGCTTCGCGTAATTTCCAGTTCCCCAACTTTATTTTCCCCTTCGTGTTTGGTGTGCCGGTTTTCGTGGCTATGATCGGTTCGCCCACCATTTTGCCACAAGTCTGGTGTGTCAGTTTTATTATTGTTTTGCCTGTGCCGGGCTTTTTATCCCGGCACCATGTCCACACTGTTCTCTTTTTTTAACCAGCGGAGCATTTCGTGCCAAATCTGAATCACCCCGACCGGCTCTTTCCCGCCGACCCCGATACAAGAGCGATTGCCCGTGAGTTGTACGATCAGGTCAAGGACTTACCCATTGTCAGCCCCCATGGCCATACCGATCCGCGCTGGTATGCGCAAAATAAACCGTTTCCCGACCCGGCACAGTTGCTCATTGTGCCGGATCACTATGCGGTGCGCATGCTGGTCAGCCAGGGGATTGGCCACCATGAGCTTGGGGTGCGGGGGCTGGACGGCTCGGATTTCGAGGCCGACGGGCGGACGATCTGGCGTCTGTTTGCCAAAAACTACCATCTGTTTGCCGGGACACCCACCCGCGCGTGGCTCGACCATACCCTTGAATTTCTATTCGGGGTCGATACCGTTCTTGATGAGAGCAGCGCCGATGCGATTTATGATCACATTGCGGAGTGCCTGACCCAGGACCAATATCTCCCCCGGGCCCTTTTTTCCCATTTCAACATCGAGGTGATTGCCACCACCGAGGCGGCCATCGATGACCTGAAATGGCACAAGATGATCGCCGACAGCGACTGGGACGGGCGGGTGATCACCGCCTACCGGCCCGATTCGGTCATTGATCCCGACAATGCCGATTTTAGCGCCAATCTTGATCTGTTCGGCGAACTTAGCGGCTGCGATACCGGCAACTGGGCGGGGTATCTCGATGCCCACCGGAATCGGCGCGCCTTTTTTGCCGCCCACGGCGCCACCTCAACCGACCATGGGCACTTAACCGCCGACACCGCCAACCTGAGCGAAGGGGCTGCTGGGTTACTGTTTGACAAAATACGCACCGGCGGGGCCGACGTTGCCGAACGGGCCCTGTTTCGCGGGCAGATGCTGACGGAAATGGCCAGAATGAGCATCGAGGACGGGTTGGTGATGCAAATCCATCCCGGCTCCTGGCGCGGCCATTCGCCCACCGTTCATGCCCGGTTCGGGCCGGACAAGGGGTTCGATATTCCAAAGCCGACAAATTACGTGGCCGCGCTAAAACCGCTGCTGGACGAGGTGGGTATGGATCCCCGCCTCACCCTGGTTCTGTTTACCCTCGATGAGGGCGCCTATTCCCGCGAACTTGCCCCCCTGGCAGGGGCTTATCCGGCCCTCCGGCTGGGGCCCGCATGGTGGTTTTACGACAGCCCGGAAGGCATGCGGCGCTATCGCCAGCTTACAACCGAGACCGCCGGGTTTTACAATACGGTGGGCTTTAACGATGACACGCGGGCGTTTCCCTCCATTCCGGCCCGTCACGATATGGCCCGGCGCATTGATTGCGGATATCTCGCTGGTCTGATTGCCGAGCATCAGTTGCGGCCGGAGGAGGGGGCGGCGCTGGCCCGGGAACTGGCCTATGGGCTGGCCAAGAAAACCTACAAGCTGTGACCCGCTCAAGCGTTATTTGACCAGCATCAAGGCGCCGGAGCGGGGAGCCGCTAGGGTGCGCCCGGTTCAGGTTAACCGGACGATGCGAAATGAAACCCACTTTGGCCGAGAAATACAGCGCGCCGGTGCCGCGCTATACCAGCTACCCAACGGCCCCGAGTTTTCATGAGGGGGTGGACGGCGAAGTCTATCGCCGCCGCCTTGGGGAATTGACTGACGCCGACACCCTGTCCCTTTATATCCATATACCGTTTTGCGACCGTTTGTGCTGGTTTTGCGGGTGCCATACCAAGCAGACCCTGCGCTACGAGCCCATCGCGGCGTATCTTGGGCCCCTGCGGCGGGAAATTGCGCTGGTGTCCGACGCCATTGGGTCGAGACCGAAGGTCATCGGGGTTCATTTTGGCGGCGGCTCGCCCTCCATGCTGACCTCCCACGATTTTCGTGATCTTTTAGCCCGCCTGCGGGACCGGTTTCAGTTTGCCCCCAAAACCGAAATCAGTATCGAAATCGATCCCGGAGATGTCACCGCCGACCGGGTGGAGGCCATGGCCGAGGCCGGGGTGACCCGGGCCAGCATCGGCGTGCAGGATTTTGACCCCAAAGTGCAGGCGGCCATCAACCGGCCCCAGAGTTTTGAGCTGACCAAGAACGTTGTGACCGCTATGAGCGATACCGGGGTTCATTCGGTCAATCTCGATGTTTTGTACGGGTTGCCGCATCAAAGTGAAAAAACCATGGCGGCAACGATCGCCAAAGTGGTGGCCCTGGACCCGGACCGGGTGGCCCTGTTCGGTTATGCCCATGTGCCCTGGCTAAAGACCCATCAGCGCATGATCGACGAGACCAGCCTGCCGGATGTGAACGAAA
>JAADFY010000040.1 GCA_013152625.1 Alphaproteobacteria bacterium | reverse complement strand
ATGGCAATGAGCGGGCGGTTCATGTGGGGGGTGCTCATGATGCGGATTTTTCCCTTTTTTTAATTAAAAGCGGCGTTCAGCCCGGCCAGGGTCATGGCATCGGCGTCGGCCATGGTTAGAGGTATTTTATGCGTTTCAAGGGCGGTTCGATAGAGCCGGGCAACCGTTTCATCGCCGATTATGACCAATTGTTGATCTTGCCAGAACGATCGTGCGGCGCGAAGTTCCTCACCGATGAAGGTGCCCGGAGAGCCGGGCGCGGGCCACATCGGGGGGCAGGTGCGATATTAAGGCCTTGGCGCGCAGAGAAAACTGGGTGGCGGTGGGCGTGCCGGGCCCATCCAGCGCAGCAACGACCGCGCCCGCAAATGCTTTTTCATTCCAGCCTTCGGTGGATGTTGTGTGGCGCAGAATGGAGTTGTTGGTAAGCAACGAGAACAGTTCGCCGGTCATGAAGGTCTGGAAGCCAAGAATTTTTCCGCCGGCAACCCGGACCCATTTGGTGTGGGTGCCCGGCAGACAAATCACGCCATCAAAGGACGGATCTTTGGCCAGAAATCCCGCGATCTGGGTTTCCTCGCCGCGCATCACATCGGCGGGGTCTACCTGATTGACCCCGGGCAGTACCCGCACTGAAATGCGCCGGTCTGTGGTGGGGGCGTGCCGGGCGCGATTGCCATCGGGGGGCGCGCACGGAACCGGGCAATAGCCGGCGTCAACCCAGCCTTCCCGAGCTCCGGCCATGCCGCAGACCCTGATTTCCAGCACGGTTTCCCCATCCAGAAACTCGGGTATCAAATCAAGCACCACCGCTTCGAACTGATCGGGGCGCAAGGTTCCCATGCCCTTTTCCGATCTGGCGCGGGCGACAATATTGCCCTGGTGGTCCAGAACCCAGACACGCAAATTCGATGTGCCCCAATCGACGGCAATCCGGTGACTGTTTTTTTGCTTGTGGCTAGCCATGGTTCTCCTGTTGCGTGAGCTGAAGCGTTTCACCAAACAGCCGAAACGCTCCGGTTTGTTTTCGCTCACGGGCATTAAAACCGCGCGCAACCGACCGGCTGATCCTGTTTATCAGACAAAAGACGGTCGGGGACAAGCCATGGGGGGATTTCCCGCTCTGATCTGACAGGATACGGGCATTCTGGGGGCCAATTGGCCAGGGTGACCCCGGTGGCAAGTCGACCATCGGGCTCCCATGGGGCCCGGGGATTATCCGGGCGGCTGGCTGGCGGAAATTTGATCGAGTTCCTGGCGATGGAGATGCATTCTAACAAAGACCTGATAGTCGGCGGCGTAGCGGGCATGGGCCTTTGGATCGGCGGGACGCTGGCGAAAAGGGCCGACCATTTTGCCGCATGCGGTGGCCAGATCGGAGAAATGTCCGGCGGCGGTGGCAGCGGCCATGGCGGAACCGAGCAACACCACGTCGCTTTGTTCATGGGTGGCAATCGTGCACCCCGTGGTGTCCCCATACAATTCGAGCAGCAAGGGATTGGAGGTGTGACCGCCGGTCATGTGCAGGGTGTCGATGCCATATCCGTGTTGCTGGAGGGTTTCGAGGATGTGGCGCAATCCCAGCGCAATTCCGACCGCGGTACGCCAATACAGGCGGCACAGGCTGTCAAAGGACGTATCCAGGTCCAGACCGCTGATCACGCCAAGGGCGTCGGGCTCTGCCACGGGCGAGCGATTGCCGTGAAAATCGGGGAGCACATGCAGCCGGCTGGCGAAATTTGTTCCCTCCCGCCGCCGCAGAACGCCAATGCGGGCAAGGATGCGCCCATGGCGCTCCCGGGTCGGGGCGCCACCAGCGCAATGGAGCTCAATGACATGATCGAGCAGCGCTCCGGCCGCCGATTGCCCGCCCTCGTTCAGCCATACCCCGGGCAAAACGGCGCCATAATAGGGACCCCAAAGACCCGGCGCCTGCCGTTTGTCGCTGGACAGGGCCATGATGCAGCTCGACGTGCCGGCGACCAACCCCAGGTGCCGATGTAAATGTTCGGGCTTACCGGCAAAATTTCCCAGAACGCCCAGGGCCCCGGCGTGGGCGTCGATCATGCCGGTTGCGACCGTGCATTTGGGTGTCAGGCCGAGGTCCCGGGCAGCGTCGGCAACCAGCGGGCCAACGGGTTCACCGGGCGCCGATGCTGATTGGGGAAGCTGACCCCGCTCGAACATGTCGGCAATGCCAAGGGTTTGAAAATAGTCGTGCCGCCAGCCCGGCTCCTGGTGGGCCATGAATGCCCATTTGGCGGTTAATGTGGAACGGGAGCGTTTTAGTGATCCGGTGGCCTTCCAGGTCAGAAAATCGGCCAGATCAAATAAAAAGCCGATCCGGGCCCAGGTTTGCGGCAAATGGCGCTTTAGCCACATGATCTTTGGAATTTCCATTTCGGGGCTGACGACACCACCGGAATAGCCAACAATTTCATGGCCGCTATTGGTGCACTCGCGGGCCTCGGCCCGGGCGCGATGATCGAACCAGGCAATGGTATCGTGGTCCGGCTCGCCCGTTGAGGCCACCGACAACCCGACGCCATCTGCATCGAGCACCACCAGCGAGCAAGTGGCGTCAAAGGCGATTGCGGAAATATCGGCGCTGTCTACGCCGGCTTTTTCCCTTGCATCACGTACGCTCTGGCACACGGCGGACCATATCGCACCCGAGGCGTAGGTGCCCTGATCGGCGCCGATGCGTTTAACTTCGATGGTGTGCTGGGCCCGGCCCAGCAGCCGGCCAGCAAGGGAAAAAACACCTGCACGAACATTGGCGGTGCCCACATCTACGGCCATGAGCAGGCGGCCCGTTTCGTGCCGGGGAATGGCGGGTTTCTGGTTGCCGATTTTGCCCGGAAGATCGGCCATCTGAGCAAACATTGCGTCGGGTCGGGCCGCTTTTATCGCGCCCAGGAACCCGGAAGGTTCGATATGGGAGCCGCCCAGATAGGCAAAGACGCGCATTTTGGCGGCTTTGGCGGCATTTATGCCGGCGGGGCTGTCCTCGATCACCAGGCACTGGGCGGGGGCCACACCCATGGTTTTTGCGGCAAGCAGGAACAGATCGGGTGCTGGTTTGCCGTTTTTTACTTGGGTGGCTGAAAATATCCGGCCGTCAAATTTCTCCAAAAGACCGGTGACGTGCAGACTGTGGCGGATACGTTCGGGCTGGCTGGATGAAGCTACACAGGTCTGGATCGTTTCGGGCAACTCGTCCAGCGCGTCAAAAATGCCGGCGCAGGCCAGCAGTTGCTTATCATAGAGGGCGAACAGTTTTTCGCGCATGCGGGCAATGGCCCCCTCGTCCAGCTCCAGCCCGTATTCGCGGGTTAACGTGAGGCGGGCGCTGGCCAGGCTGCGTCCCAGAAACCTGTCGTAGGCTTCGGTCTCGTCTATTTCCAGACCCTTGTCCGCCAGCGTTTCGAGCAAAACGGCCATGGCCGCAGGCTCGCTGTCCACAAGCACTCCGTCGCAGTCAAAAATGATCAGTTTGATGTCCGTAATCCTGGGCAGCATTTTTCTTCCCGCCGGCGAACCGCCTCAGAATGGATGGGCAAAACTCGTGTCAGGTTTGTTCTGCCAGGTACTGCTTTATCGCCTTTCTGGTGCCTTTTGACCATATGGTGGCAAGCGCTTTTGAAAACGCATGAACATAGGCGGGCGATTTTGCAAGGGAGCCGAAAATATCGTCCATGGCCAGAAAAGCGGCCGGATCGGTTTTTGCGGCCAAAGCAAGGGGGTGCAGGCGGGCCCACTGGGGATCGCCGGGCGGAATTTTAGCACCGCTTTCGGTCTCGCCGGCGCAATAGCGGCACCAGAAAGCCGTCGCTAACGCCAGGCCGGAAAAATCAAGATCCTGTGCCAGCCGGTCGCGGGCGGTGGGCAGAATAAATTTCGGCTGGCGGTTGGACCCATCGTAACACAGCCGGGTGATGGTGTCGCCAACGGTGGGGTTGGCAAAGCGGTGGACTATATCGGAAAAATAGCTGCCAAGATCGACCCCGGGGATGGGGGGAACGGTGGGGATAATCTCGTTTTTTTCGAGCCTTTCGAGGTATCCGCGTATATCGGGATCGTGCATGGCCTCATGGACAAACCGGATATCCAAAAGCTGTGCCGGATAGGCAATGGCTGCATGGCCACCGTTCAGAATACGAATTTTCATGGTCTCATAGGGTGCGACATCGGCGATAAACCTGACCCCGACCTGTTCCAATCGGGGCCGTCCGGTGGGGAAATGGTCCTCGACCACCCACTGCCTGAATGGCTCACATGCCACCGGCGCGTGGTCGTTGATGGCGAACTGCCCGGACACCAGGCGGCGCTCGCGATCGGTGGTGGCGGGGGTGATCCGGTCAACCATGGAGTTTGGGAAGGCAACCTGCGATCTGACCCAACCGGCAAGTTCGGGGTCAAACAGTTCGGCCAGCCCGGCAACGGCGTCGGCGGTGACGGTGCCATTGCCGGAAATATTGTCGCAACTCATAACCGTAAACGGCGCGATGCCGGCCTTGCGTCGGGCAACCAGGGCGGCCAAAATTAGTCCGAACACGGTTTCGGGGGTTCTCATATGCTGCAATTGTTGCGCATCGCGGATGATTTCGGGATGGCCGGGGTTGAACTTTTCCGAAGCCGGATCGATGAAATAGCCGCCCTCCGTAATCGTCAGTGAGACGATCCTGATGGTCGGATCCGCCAGCTGTGCCAGAATTTTCGGCCCGTTGCCGGGTTCGACAAAATCAATCATGGCGCCGGTGACCCGGGCGCTCTGGCCTTCGGCGTCGCGCTGAACAATTGTTGTCAGCCAGTCCTGTTGCCTGAGCTTTTGCCACATGGCGGCGTCCGGGGGGCATACGCCGGCCCCGATTACGGCCCAGTCATGGCTTAAACCGAGTGAAAACAACTCGTCGAGGTAAACCGCCTGATGGGCGCGATGAAAATTGCCCACGCCGAAGTGGACAATGCCCGCCGTCAGGTCATCGCGCGCATAGGCGGGCACCGTGACCTGAGCGGGCCCGGTGAGCTGCAGGTGCGCTAACGCTTCAAGATTTAGGTCGAAGCTCATGGGGTTTTCTGGTTCCCGGTTGTGTCCGCCTGTTGCGGACGGTGCCCGATCGTTCGTCCGTTTTTGTCGAAGCGATAGGTTTTTTTCGAATCCGGGGTCAGAAAAACCGTGTCGCCATAGCCAACGGTAAATTCCCCCGACGCCCGGGCGGTAATGGTGCCGATCGCGCCGCATTCCACCCGCAGGAATGTATCCGCGCCCAGATGCTCGGCAATGGTGACAACGCCGCTCCAGGTGCCTTTTTTCTTCGATACAATAATGTGTTCGGGCCGAACGCCGATGGTGTGGGCATCGTGTTCTGCTGCTGTGGGACCCTCGATAAAATTCATCATTGGCGAGCCGATAAAACCGGCGACAAATCTGTTCGACGGCTTTTGATAAAGCTGCAGGGGGGAGCCAAACTGCTCCACCCGCCCCTCGTTCAGCACCACGATGCGGTCGGCAAGGGTCATGGCTTCGACCTGATCGTGGGTGACGTAAATCATGGTTGTGTTGAGCTGGTGGTGGAGTTGGGAAATCTCGTGCCGCATGTTGACCCGCAGGGCTGCATCCAGATTGGACAGGGGCTCATCAAACAAAAACGCTACCGGCTCGCGAACGATGGCCCGGCCAATGGCAACGCGCTGGCGTTGACCGCCGGAAAGCTGACCGGGTTTGCGGTGCAAATAGTCCGTCAGGTTCAAGGTGTCGGCCGCATCGCGGACTTTTTTGTCGATGGCGGTTTTTTCCATCTCCGCCATTTTGAGCGGAAAGGCGATATTGTTGAAAACGCTCATGTGCGGGTAAAGGGCATAGGACTGAAACACCATGGCCAGACGACGTTTGGCCGGGGCATTGCCGGTGACATCCTTATCGTCGATCAGGACCTTGCCGCCGGTGAGATCCTCCAGACCGGCAATCAGGCGCAACAGGGTGGATTTACCGCACCCGGACGGGCCGACAAATACAATGAACTCGCCGTCGTTGATCTTTAGATCCACACCTGGAATGACCTCGGCGTCGCCAAACACTTTGCGCACGCTTTCAAGACGAATAGAGCCCATGAGCGAATAATCCCTTTATTTCACGGCGCCGAAGGTCAGCCCGCGCACGAGTTGACGCTGAGAGAACCAGCCCAGAATGAGAATGGGGGCGATGGCCATGGTCGAAGCGGCGGAAAGTTTGGCCCAGAACAACCCTTCAGGAGAGGAAAATGCGGCGATGAACGCGGTAAGCGGGGCGGCGTTCGCCGCCGTCAGATTAAGGGTCCAGAAGGCCTCGTTCCACGCCAGAATGACGTTAAGCAACATGGTCGAGGCAATGCCCGGGACGGCCATGGGCAGCAGAACATAGATGATTTCCTTCCACAAAACGGCGCCGTCCATGCGGCTCGCTTCGAGAATTTCGCCCGGAATTTCCTTGAAATACGTGTACAGCATCCAGATGACGATGGGCAGGTTGATCAACATGAGAATGATGGTCAGCCCGAATTTTGTGTCCAGCAGACCCCATTGCAAAAACAACAGGTAAATGGGCACCAGCACGCCGACCGGGGGCAGCATTTTAGTGGAAAGCATCCACATGAGTATATTTTTGGTCTGTTTTGTGGGCGAAAATGCCATGGACCAGGCGGCTGGAATTGCAACGATCAGGGCCAGAATGGTGGAGCCGCCGGCGATGATCACCGAGTTCATGAAATGCTTGAAGTAGTTTGAGCGGGCCAAAACCTCGAGATAATTTTCAATCGTCGCCGCATAAAACAAAAGGGGTGGTGACGCGATGGCATCACCTTCTGTTTTGAAACTGGTCAGCAACATCCAGAAAATCGGGAAAAAGACGATCAGGCCAATACCCCAGGCCAGGAACGTAAAGCCAATCCGCCGGCGTAATCCCATTGCCCTTGCCATGGTTTAAGCCTCCAGATTCTTGCCAATCATGCGGATCAGAAAGATCGCAACGATGTTGGCTAAAATGACCGCGATGATGCCGCCGGCGGCGGCGCCGCCCACGTCGAACTGCAACAATGCGCGGGCGTAAATGAGGAAGGTGAGGTTGGTGGAAGCCACGCCCGGTCCGCCGTTGGTGGTCACCAGGATTTCAGCGAAAATGGAGAGCAAAAAGATGGTTTCGATCAGAACGACCACGGTGATCGCCCGGGACATGTGGGGCAGGGTAATATAGAAAAACAGGGCGACGGGTTTGGCGCCATCCATCTCGGCGGCGTCTCTTTGCTCGGAGTCCAGGGATTGTAACGCGGTCAGAAGAATGAGCGTGGCAAAGGGCAGCCATTGCCAGGCGACAATGATGATGATCGACAATAGCGGCACGCTGGCGAACCAGTCTATGGGCTGCAGACCCAGGGATTTGGCGATGTTGGCAAATATGCCGAACACCGGGTTCATCATCATGTTCTTCCAGATCAGAGCGGAAACCGTGGGCATGATGAAAAACGGTGAAATAAACAATATGCGCACGATGCCCTGACCGAATATGGGCTGGTCGAGGAGCAGCGCGAACAAAATGCCACCGACTATGGTGATGACAAGGACGCCACCCACGAGAACGAGCGTGTTGGTGAGGGCGGCGAAAAATGCCGGGTCGGTGACAAAAAACTCGTAGTTGAACCAGCCGGCAAAACGCCGTCTTGACGGGTTGAGCAGATTGTAGCGCTGGAAGGAAAAGTAAATGGTCATGGCCAGCGGAATGGCCATCCAGGCGAGCAGCATGACCACCGAGGGCGCAATCATGAGCCGGGAAAGTGTGCGGGTGTGAGCCGTAGCCATTTTCAAAAGCTCCCCAACGCTGCGGTATTTGAATTCCAGTGGCGGTATCGGGGAACTCTAGTCGTTTTGCCCGATTCGAAAACGCGACGATTTCTAGCGCAAGAGTACCTTTGGCAGCATGAGCTTTGTCGGATATGCCCTTTGCTGAATCCGCGGGGGTTTTTCGGCGCCCATTTTGCCGGGCTGTCCAACCTAAATGTCGGGCAGCCCGGATTCACATGGCCGAGTCTAGTTGATGTAACCGGCCGCTTTCATCTCGCGGGTGGTAATGGTTTGTGCAAGTGAAAGCGCCTCATCAACCG
>JAADFY010000039.1:3122-11034 GCA_013152625.1 Alphaproteobacteria bacterium | reverse complement strand
AAGGGGTTCGCACCTCGCCGACGGGCCGGCTCGCGTTGAAGCTCGCTGAGCTTGGGGTCAGAAACAGTACTGGATTACCCGCATGAAGCGGTTAATGACGAAAAATTGGAGTCCGATAGCTCCTTCATCGCCGTCATTGCGAGGCGTGAAAGCAACGAAGCAACCCCGAAAAATCAGGGGGTCGCGGGGTTTTCCTCGACAACCGCCCCATCCTTGCCCAGACCCGTGGTCTCATACATGGTATGGTCGGAGGGATCGGTGGTGGCGGCCTCGAGGTTGGCTTTGACCGCATCGCCGGCGCTAAAGCCAACCCGGTCAGTGCGCTGCAAATAGTCATAGCCGCAGCCGCTGATCAGCAAAGCCAGTGAAACGGCGAGCCCGGTTCGAACAGTAATTTTTGTGGTTCTGGACGCGCTCATTTGCCTGCCTCCGGGCCAAGATCAATAATGAACCCATAAGGGCCGGCAACACCGGCGCCGGAGCGGAAATTCTTGAGCATTTTCGGGGTGACTTCCATTTGTCCCAGAGCGAAGAACTCCACGTCATTGGCCGGTCTAGTTGCATCCAATGGCGTGGCGATCCGCTGGCCGGGGGTGCTGGGCTGAACCAGGCGCGGGGTGACGATCACCACCAGTTCGGTATCCCGTTTTTGGAAACCCGAGGATTTGAACAGAGAGCCCAAAATCGGAATGCTGCCGATCCATGGCAACTGGTTCTGGCTTAGTTCACTGCTGTTTTGCAAAAGCCCAGCCACCGCAAAACTCTGCCCATCGCGAAGCTCGACCGTGGCATCGAGGGTGCGGGTGTTGAATATCGGATCCCCTGAGGCGGTGAACCCGCCAATTCCGCTAACTTCGGGGGTGAGCTGGATCTGAATGCGGTCGCCGCCTAACACAACTGGCGTAAACACCAGCCGCACGCCAAAATCGCGATAACTGAGAGTTACGTTGCCGTTGTTATCCGCCACCCGAATGGGCACCTGCCCGCCCGCAAGAAAACTGGCGGTCACGCCGGAAAGTGTGGTCAGGTTCGGTTCGGCCAGGGTTCGCACCAGACGCTTGGATTCCAGAGCGTTGATGGTGGCGTTCAGGCTGACACCGGTCACGCCGGACAGCACGCTGGTGATAAAGGTCGCAAAGGACTTTGAATCCGTGGTCACGTCGCCCGGACCGCTGCCGATCGATGCGCTGACACCGCCAATGGTCCCGCCTAGCTGAATGCCAAGTTCACGCCCGGCATCGCGCTGGGCCTCAAGGATGCGCACCTCGAGATTTACCTGCTGGCCGCCGGTCAGGTTTACCGTGTTGATGATTGCCGGACTGCCATACTGGGCGGCGACATCGAGCACTTTTTGCATGGAAATCGCATTGGTCACCGTCCCGGACAGGTGCACCCGGCCATTTACCGTGCGTACCTTGACCCTTGAAGAGGGGACCGCGGCGCGGATGGACCGGGACATATCTTTGGTGTCTACCGCCACTTCCACCGAAAGCAGCCCCACGGGCACGCCTTCTTCAGAAAACAGATTAACCGTGGTCCGGCCAAAGCCTCGGCCCACCAGATAAATCGAGGTGTCGGTGATGGGCTGGGCGTCGGCAATTTCAGGATTTGCGGAGACGATTTTCCCCACAGGAGCGGAAAGGGTAACCGTTATGGCCTGGGACACCGGCAGATTGACCCGCAAAACCGACGTGGTTGAAAGGTCGTAGTTCACGCTCTGGGCCAGAGCCGGATTTAGGCCCGGAACAACCCATGTGACCAGCGCGAGCAGCGCTGCCAACATCCAGCCAAGGTGGTTTCCAATCGTCGGTGTTTTGACCTGCTGCATAAAACTTGCCCCAAAAAAGTTTTCGGCGGTCTGGAAGGCGTTTGAGCAAAAACCGCACGGGATAGTCCGGCGTTCGGGCGCCCAAGGGGCAACCCGTTCTGCTTCAACATGGTTTCCAAACCATTGGGCAAACCCTATCAGCTTAGGGTCAACAGTGACTTAACGGGTGACACGCTCTAGTTCTTCCAGAATGGGCTGGAAACCCGGATGGCGGCATTGACGGCGCTCTGGCGGGAAGTTCCCGTTTCGCCAAAATCGGCAATCGAGCGCAGGACCAGCGCGAGATCGCCCTGCAAGCCGGCGCTGATCACCACTTCGGCCTGTCTGGGATCCAGCGCCAGGGTGGCGATGGCCTTGTCGTTGAACATCTGGGTGCGGGGGTCTCCCGGTTCGGTGGGTGCGCCGGTCTTGCCGGTCTCGCCCAGACGGTTATCGATGGCCATGACGCGCACATTGTAGAGAATGGTCTGGGCATCGGCGCCAAAATCGGTCACCCGGGTGAGAACCACATCCACCTGGTCATTGGGCACAATAAACCCGCCAGCCGCCGATTCAGCGGTGATCGGCACGGAAACGCCGCGCATGCCGGAACCCAAAACAGCGGACAAATAGCCCTGATCGGCCTGGGCCAGTTTTTGCTCGCGGATGGGATCGCCGGGGAAAAACTCATAGCGGGCGATTGAACCGGACATGTCCGAAATCGCGTCCGGGACCATCTCGAAGGTGACATAGCCGGCCTGAACGGACCCCTCCGGCCACTCTTTCCAGCCCACGGTACCGGCAGAAAGGCGCTGGCCAACACCAATGGGCCCGGTGGCGACAAGAATTCTGGCCCGGGCCTCGGGGACAATTTCGGTTATCGTCTGGGTAACCGAGGTGCCGGGTTCAAGATCGCGCTGCAGGACAAGCGAGGCGGCCAGCCCGCCCGATACCAAAGCAACGCCAAGCAATATCAGGCGCGAGGGTTTCATGACCCGGCTCCAGGACCCGCCATAACCCACCGTACTGCGGCTTCGCTTGGGCGGCTCGGGGGCCTGAATTTTTTGCACTTCGGCACGCAAGGCCTCCAGTCTCTGGCGTTCGCCCTTGCGGCGTTCACCCACCCGGCGGTCGGCGCCGGTCATTGCCGCCCGTTCCACTTCGGAAACCGGCGTGTCCACTTTAACCCTTGGGTGCCGGCGGCGCTCTATGCCCGAAGGGGCCGCTTCGCCTTCCTCCGGGGCCGGGTCTTCAACCTTGACCCTTGGATGGCGCCGGCGCTCTATGCCCGAGGCGGCGGGATCTGACGCGGGAGGTTCTGAACCCTCGAATTTTACCGGAGGCTGGCGCCGCCGATCCAGACCGGGATCCGGCGTCGCTCCGGTGTCGGCGGCCGCGCCTTTTTGATCCTGGCTATTGAGTATCGATTCTATCGTCTGGTCGCGCCGGAGCATGGGTCCCTCGCCGATCGGGCCTGAGTTGCTTGCCGTGACAAAAGAAAACACCGTCACCCGAGCCAGTTTAAGCAACCGGAATCACTGTTCGGTTCCAAAATAGAGGAAAATTTTAGCGAGTTTGTTTGGCGTTTGTTGCCAATATCCGGCGGGCCCGTTCAACAACGGGCAAATCAATCATATGCCTGTTAGGTCACGTACTCATAAACGGAGATGAAATGGTATGAGCCAATTTGTTCACATGACAGGCGCAAGAACGATGGAAACCAAATGGTTTTCAAGGTCTTGGTACGCAGGATTTCTTTCCTGCCGTGTTTCCGGACGAAAAACCGCACGCACTTTTTCTGGAAACACTTATGGTGAACAAATCGGCCATAGTCATTTGACCGCTCAATTGGCTTCAATCTGCTGTGTCGAAGGGCTCAACCGGGTGAAGGACCCGCTTTTCGCTCTTTTCCTTGCATATTTTTGCCAATTGAAGCGCCATATTGCCCCCGTTTATGAGTCCGTGACCTAGGGTCCAGACCTACTGACCTGCTGACTGATCCGAGCTCCAATATTGACGGCCTGGTACAGCGGACGCGGGGGGCGGATTGCCGTGTCTACTTTGCGCTGAAGCCAATGTTGCGCCTGCAGTTGTTTTAGTGATTGCGACAGAGCGCGATCGGTGATCGACACCAACTCGTTCCTGATATCCGTGAAATATCGAGGGTGCTGACTCGCGGCCAAAACAGGTATGGTCCAGGCGCGCCGGAGCAAAGCACGTTCGGCAGGTCGGGAGACTGCCATTTTGATCTTATCTGCGATTATTGCGACCTCCACTCCCCTTTTTGTCAGTCGATATTCGGGCCTTAGCGGATGACCGTGACCGGGATTTCTCTCCAATAATCCCAGATCGACCAGATGACCCAGGCTCTGGGTGAATGCTGTGCGCCCGGCCCCCGAAGCCGAAAGCAACGAAGCCTGTCGGCCTGACGTGCCACTATGCATCAACGCGAGGATGTTCAGCGACCAGGCTCGTGATGTGACCTTGACAAGCGTATTTGTGTCCATAAAGTATAGTATATATATTTTACGACCAAAAGGAAACACCATGCCAATCGTATCGTTAGACAACACGATCACTATCGCCATATCCGTACGAGACCGTCATGCCAGCGCCAAATGGTACAACGAAAAACTCGGGTTTGACGTTCTCCATCACTTTGATGAAGCAGGCTGGAGCGAACTAAAAACAAAAACAGACGGTGTTACATTGGGCCTGGGCGAGCAGGCCGAGCCGACCCCGGGAAACTCGGTACCTGTGTTTGGGGTCTCGGACATCGTTACTGCACGGAAAGGTCTGGAAGCGGCTGGCGTCAAATTCGACGGTGAAACCCTCGTTGTCGAAGGAATGGTAAGCACGGTCACGTTCTATGACCCCGACGGGAATGCACTGATGCTGGCACAAGACCTGACGGATGGGAAAGGCTAACGCCCCGGCGCGCAGGGATTAAGAGTTCCAGTCATTGGACATCTCACCAGCGACACCGTCAAAGACTGGATTGCCCGCATGAAGCGGGCAATGACGGGAGAGTGTGGGCGTGCTCTCTCTCCCTCCCTCCCCTTGCTGGGGGGGACAGGAGCAACCGGCGCGGCTCTAGTTGTGGGCCCAGCCGCCATCGACCAGAAAATCCTGGGCGGAAATCATCGAACTGTCGTCGGCGGCCAGAAACAGGACCATGGCGGCAATGTCGGCGGGTAGCACCCGGCCCTTAAGGACCTGATTGGCGTCGATTAACGCATCGCCCTCTTCGCCCACCCATAATTTCAACTGCCGTTCGGTCATGACCCAGCCGGGAACCAGTGTATTGACGCGAATGCCGTTCGGGCCCAGATCGCGGGCCAGCGATCGCGAAAGCCCGTGGGCGGCAGCTTTTGAAGCGGTATAGGCGGGCATTTCGCCGGCTAGAATCATCCAGCTAATGGAACCGAAATTGATGATTGATCCCTTGCCGGCCTCGATCATGCCCGGGGCCACCGCCTGAATGGCAAAAAACGCATGTTTGAGATTGACCGCGATCCGGTCGTCCCACTGATCGGGGGTCATATCCTTCCAGGCGTGGCGCTGATCATTGGCGGCGTTGTTGACCAGTGCCAGAATATCGCCATTGCGGTGTGCCAGCCGGCCCAGTTCCTTCTGATAGGTGGCGGTATCGGTAATGTCGCAGGGGACAAATGTGACATTATGGCCGGCGCCGGTCAGCTCAGCGGCCAGCGCGTTACCCGCTTCCTCGGCGATGTCAAAAAAACCCACTTTCGAACCCTGGGCGGCGAACGCGCGTACGATGCCGGCGCCGATGCCGGTGGCGCCGCCGGAAATGGCCACCGACATGCCCGAAAGTGATGGATAGATGGCGCTGAAACTGTGGCTCATTGTGATGTTAATCCCCGGGGTTAGCCCCAATCAGAGCGGCTTGACCGCTGCAATGGCCGTTTTACCGTGGCCAGCGAATTGCGCAAGCCCACACTGCGGGAGGCCCAGGAGGTGGCGGTAATCAGGTCAGTTGTTTTTGCAATTTCTCAATCAGGGCCTTAATTCGCGGCACCCGGGGAATGTGCGTTTCGGGCATGGAGAAATTCAACGTGACGTATTTGCGGGCCGGCACAAATGTGCACAGGGTCGAGCCGGGATGATACGACCCGCAAAAGACCGGCTCCATCATGCCGTGGGTGAGGTTGCCGTATAACCGGTGGGGCGGAACCATGGTCAGGATCGCGTCATACCCGCCATTATAGCGGAAAAACCGGGGCGAATAGGCAAACGGAATAATACGGGACAGGAACCGGTGGGTCTTGAACATAGCGTTGATGACCAGCTGACGCACCTTGACATCCTTGGCCTCGGTTTCGGCCACAGAGGCGTCCACATTTTTGGCAAAAACCGCCAGGTCATCGTCCATGATAAACGGGGCATCCACCGCATTGACGCGGAAGAAATCATCATCGGCATCGACGCGGTTGGAATCGAGCATGGTATAAGAGGTTTTCAATTTGCGCGGCTTGCCCTTTTTACCCTCATTGTCAAACAGGGCCGCCATGACCAGCGCAAACATCAACGAGCGCTGTTTGATACCCAGTTTTGAGGAAAGATCGCGCAAGGCGGCCCGCTCAAGGACCATGGTCTCAAAAGCCATGGGAACCGGGTTGCGGGTGGCAATGAGGGCGGCGGTGAGGTGAACCGGCGCGGCCAGTGCGGCAATCAGCATGAATTTGAGCCGCTGGGATATGGGAACCTTATTGGTTTTGGAGGAAAGCGAGCCGTGTCCGGCGTTTTGCGAGCGGGCCAGCAACGCGGAATCGGAACCTTCCATCAGCGCATGGGAGGAACGCACCATGATTATGGAGCCCCGGCCCTGGGCGTCCTGACCACCCCGGCGGGCAGCAGCTTTTACCCGGAACAACGGCAGGCCCTTCTGTTCAAAAACCTCCAGCCCCGGCTCTAGCCACTTATTGGGAAAGCCGTCAAAGTCGTCCACCTCTTCAACTGAGGTAATGGCATCCAGCAGGTGTTTGGGCAGCGGGTGGCCGGGTTTGGCGCCGGCAAAGCCGTGGGTAAGTTGCGGGGCCAAAGTTACCAGTTGGCCAACCAGTTCCATGAGCGCATCCTTATCAAGGGTGTTCTCGGAATAGGCGGTGAAATAGACCGTGTTTTGCGCCCGGTACAAAAACCACTGAAAATCGGTGAACAGTGCCTGGGGGTTCTTTTTGATGACTTCAGCCGCGACGGCCATTTCTTCTGGATGTTCAGAGGCGAAAGTTGACGCCGAAAAACTCTTCACGATGCTCTAGCTCCCTTAGATACTTTTTGCATGCTAGTGCGCCGGCGAGCCTTGTACAAGCCGTTGCAGGTCATATGGTTTCGCTTGGTCAGCGGGCCACTTCCGCCAGTTTTGAAGCAACAGCGGCCAGGCGACCGGAGCGGCCGGCATTTATATACAGCCCGAATGTAAAGGTGCGCCGGTTCGGTACAATCACGCATGAGACCAGCCCCGGGGTGGTCGTGCCGCAATAGACCGGCTCCAAAAGTCTTTCCGTCAGCGCGCCGCCAAGCCGGTGGGGGGGAATAAGACCGACCACCATATCAAAGGGAATAAATGAGAATATTTTTTCGCTGTAGAGACCGGGCAACAGTTTTTCCAGCCGTCGATGCAGCGCCACGGAGGCGGCGCTGATTTCCTGTTGCAGGCCAGTATCGGCCTTTTCGGCTTTTTGCAAAGCAGCGTTTACCGAGCGGATGAGGGCTTTTGGGCCATTGGCCCGGCCAAAACCTGTCTGGAGCATGCGCATGCGAATGAAACTGTCCCGGGTCATTTGGTGCCCCCTGTCGAGCACCGAATAAAGGCTCGTCATCCGCTTTTTTCCCGCTGGCCCGTCGAGGTCGAACAGCGCGGCGAATACAAGGGCGAACAGGACCGCGCGCTGGCTGACCCCGATCGACCGGGCCACCTGGCCAACCGTCTTGCGATCCAGCACCAAAGTCTCGAATACAAACCGGCGGCTATCGGGGGGCCGCAACACAGCGACCAACAAATGCAGGGGCACCGCCAGATGGGCAATGGTTTGCCCGATGGCCCGGCGAAACCAGGGGGCCGGGGCGGCGCTATCATCA
>JAADFY010000039.1:0-3108 GCA_013152625.1 Alphaproteobacteria bacterium | reverse complement strand
CGAACGGTACGCGAATGGGTCAGGCGGGCAGAATCAGCACCTTCAACCAGGGCATGGGACACGCGAATGAGCACACAGGCCGCCCGCCCTTTTCCATCGGGGCCCCCTTCCCGGTTCAAACAGGTAA
This sequence comes from Alphaproteobacteria bacterium, assembly GCA_013152625.1. GTDB lineage: Bacteria > Pseudomonadota > Alphaproteobacteria > Rhizobiales > Devosiaceae > JAADFY01. The sequence goes on along the minus strand of JAADFY010000039.1, from coordinate 2,981 downwards.
TCCGAAACATGGGCAGGTCGGGGTCATCGAACACTTCAAATCCGTCGCCCAGGGCGCCTTCGGGCAGACCTTCAAATCCGTCACAGGTTTTGATCCCGATGATTTTGGCCAGGGCGGCGGGATCAATATTTTCGGCGTTTTTTCCAACGCCGAAGTTTCCAGCCAATTGCGGCGCCCGATCCACCATTCCCAATGCCATGGTGGCAAGTTCATCGGCGTTGATGGGCTGGCCGGCAAAAGCTGCGTAAAAAACAACGTTGCGCTGGCGGTACATATACCATTGCAGGTCGGAAAATTCTGCGATCTGCCGGGCGCGGTCTGCCCGCCGGGCCGATCTGGCATTTTCTTTTTCGCCTAGGCGCATTGCTTTTTCGCCTAAGCGCATTGCCGCAACAGTTCAATTGCGCCAGAAACGTCTTCGGCTTCGGCCAGATGGCGCATGGCGGCGTAGCCGGGCTGACCGACCNNNNCCGGGCCCGGTTGTGACTGGCATAAAACATTTCACCATACAGCGGGTAGAGCAGGTCGATGATCCGGTCTGCCAGGTCGGGCGGGTTCTGACCGCCCGCCGGCACGCCCGGTTCGGCGGGTTCAATATGTTGCGAACGCCGGGATCGGCTGACCCAATGGGAGCCGGTTTCCATCAGCGCGTGACCGGCAACTTCGAGCGGGCCGCCGCCGGCTGGGCGCCCACCGGATACGGAGTTTGCAATTTCGGCCAGTTCGGCCTCGGTGCTTGCGGGGGACAGGCGCGACAGGCCGGCGTCAACAATGGTGATGCGGTGGGCAGGCATACGCGCCGTTGCCGCCCGGTAGTGGGCCAAGGACGCCCGCCAGGTCGCCAGATTAAACGCCAAAGTGGACGCGGGCAGGAAACCGGACCAGCTAAAGGAGATTTCCCTACGGGCTTGCCACAGGATCCTTGGCCACAAATAACTCATACGTACGCCGTACCAGAACGTCATCCACGGGTGGGTTCCCATGGCTCGAATGCGCCGGGAAATCTTGAATTCGGCGCCCAGGCGGGCATGGAGCGAATGGTGCTGCGGCAAAGGATCGCGGATCGTGAACACGATATGATCGGCAAACCGGAATATGAACTCGCTCATTGCGGGGTCAACGAACAGGGATATATCCTTGATAACCAGGGTAACGGGCTGATTTTCCTTGGCCAATCGGGCATAAGTTTGCACAATCAAGCGCAAATGCCGGCGAAGCGGCAGCGGCGACGCAGGCAACGCCGGCTCATATATGGCGGCATCTAAGGTGCGGGCGAGCAGTTTGCAGATAAACGTGGAATTTGTGCGCGGGGGCGCCAGGACATATATCAGGCGCAATTGGCCACCTTCGATCAGGCCGCGCAACGCTTCAATGGATTTTCGAGCTGCCATTTTCCGGTTCGCATCCAAATTGAGCTAGCGCAATGCAGGGTGAACGTGTGAGGTGTATCAGGGCATGAAATATCGGTAAACGGTTTCGGTTCGCCGGACAGGCACATGCTGGATTACGACCAGGGGCAATGGAGGCTCTTTGATGGATTACCGGGGCATTTTTGAGGACGCTGTCGATGCGTTGCGCCAGGAAAAGCGCTATCGGGTTTTTGCCGATCTGGAGCGGGTGGCCGGGCAGTTTCCACGGGCAATTTACCGGGACCGGGCCGACAACCCGCGGGAAATCACCATCTGGTGCTCCAACGACTATCTGGGCATGGGGCAAAACCGCGAAGTGGTCAGCGCGCTGGTAAACACCGCCACCAGAATGGGTGCCGGTGCGGGGGGAACCCGCAACATTTCCGGCACCAACAGGCCGCTGGTGGAACTGGAACGCTCGCTGGCCGACCTGCACCGCAAGGAGGCCGCCCTGGTGTTTACCTCCGGGTTTGTCTCCAATGAAGCGGCGATTTCCACCATCGCCCGGCTACTGCCCGATTGCCTCATACTATCCGATCAGCTCAATCACGCCTCAATGATTGCCGGGGTGCGCCATTCGGGTATGGAAAAGAAGATATTCCGGCACAATGACGTGGGGCACCTGGCCGAATTGCTGGAAGCGGCGGGGCGGCAGCGGCCCAAGATCATCCTGTTCGAATCGGTTTACTCCATGGATGGCGATATCGCGCCCATAGCCGAAATTGCCGATCTGGCCGCCCGGCACAATGCTCTAACCTACATCGACGAGGTGCACGCGGTCGGCCTTTACGGGCCCCGGGGGGCGGGAATTTGTGAACGGGAGGGCCTGATGGATCGCATCGACATCATTGAAGGCACCCTGGCGAAGGGCTTTGGGGTCATGGGCGGATATGTCACCGGATCGCGGCCCGTGGTCGATGCCATTCGATCCTACGCGCCGGAATTCATTTTTACCACCGCCCTGCCCCCGGCCCTTTGTGCGGCAGCCCGGGCTTCAATCGAACATTTGAAAACCTCAAATGTCGAGCGCGAAGCCCATCAGCGCCAGGCCGGGCGGGTCAAAAAGGTTCTGGTGGAAGCCGGCCTGCCGGTCCTGGCCAGCCAAACCCATATCGTGCCGCTGATCATTGGCGATGCACGGGCATGCAAGGCGGCCAGTGACATGCTTTTGGACCGGCACGGGCTTTATATCCAGCCGATCAATTACCCGACGGTCCCCAAGGGCACCGAGCGGCTGCGCATCACCCCCTCGCCTTTTCACGACGATGCCATGATTGACGAGTTGCGCGATGCACTGGTGGATGTATGGGCTCGGCTGGACCTGCCAACCCGGAAAATTTCCGACCAGCTTAGCGTGCGGGCACTCCCGCCGGGCGACCTGACCCTGCCGACCACCGGCGGATAGGGATTTTTGTGGCGGGTGTTTTTTTTGGCTCTTTGAGTTCCGCACTTCCCTCTTGTTTTCGCTCACGGCTAATCGGGGCGATGCCCCGGCCTCCGCGGGGGCGCCGCATAAGCGGCGCTCCGTCCTCGTTGATAGCCGGGCATGTCTAACTGGCCAACCGAGGTGTT
>JAADFY010000038.1 GCA_013152625.1 Alphaproteobacteria bacterium | reverse complement strand
CGGGGTTCATAAATTTTGTTTTGACCGCCGAGCGATGGCAGAGCGTTGTGAGGGAAATCATTCACCGGGGCGACGATTTCGGGCGGCCCGAAATTGGCAAAGGCGAAAAGCTCAATGTTGAATTTGTTTCGGCCAATCCAACCGGGCCGATGCATGTGGGCCATACCCGCGGCGCCGTGTACGGCGATGCTCTGGCCGCGCTCATGGCGTTTGCCGGTTTTGATGTCACGCGGGAGTATTACGTCAATGACGCGGGCGGGCAGATCGATGTTCTGGCCCGGTCGGCTTATTTGCGGTACCGGGAATCACTGGGGCACGAGATCGGGCCCATTCCCGAGGGGCTTTATCCCGGCGAATATCTGGTGCCGGTGGGTGCAAAGCTGAAAGAACTGTTCGGCGATCAACTTGGCACAAAAAGCGAAAAGGAATGGCTGGAACTGGTCCGGCCGGTGGTGCTTGAGGCGATGATGGCGCTGATTCGCGCTGATCTGGCCAGGCTCGGCATTCGTCATGACGTGTTTTTTTCCGAAAAAAGCCTGCATGGCCCGGAGGGTGATATCGCGCAAACGCTGGACTGGTTGCGTACCAAGGGGTTGGTCTATCAGGGCCGGTTGGCGCCACCAAAAGGGGGGGCGCCACGGGACCATGAGGACCGGGAACAGACCTTGTTCAAGGCGAGCGAATTTGGCGATGACACCGACCGGGCTTTGGTAAAATCCGATGGCAGTTATACCTATTTTGCCGCCGATATCGCCTATCACCGTAACAAGTATTTACGGGGCTTTTTGCACCAGGCCATCGTGCTGGGCGCCGACCATGGGGGATATGTGAAACGGCTCCAGGCAGCGTTAAAAGCGGTGTCGGGGGGGGCGGCTGAAATAGACGTGAAAATCTGCCAGATCGTTACCCTGTTGCGCGACGGTTCGCCGGTTAAAATGTCCAAGCGTTCCGGTAACATCGTCACTGTGGCTGATGTGGTGGATGAAGTTGGCAGCGATGCTGTCCGCTTCATGCTGTTGTACCGCCGAAACGACGCGCCGCTGGAGTTTGACTTTGCCAAAGTGGTGGCCCAGACCCGGGACAATCCGGTGTTTTACGTGCAATATGCCCATGCCCGTTGCTGTTCGATTTTCCGGACCGCCGGGGTGGAAATTCCGCAACTTGATCTTTCTAACGAAGCGCTTGAAAATGCCGATCTTGGCATGCTGTCCAGCGACGCCGATCACGAGTTGATGCGGGTGCTGGGCACTTTCCCCCGGGTCGTTGATGGAGCGGCGCGATATCGTGAGCCGCACCGGGTGGCGTTTTATCTTTACGAGCTTGCCGGCGCCCTGCATTCCATGTGGGCAAAAGGCAATCAGGATCCGGGCTTACGGTTTATTAACCCTGGAGACGTGAAACTAAGCACGGCCCGGCTCGCACTTGTGCGGGGCGTGCGCCAGGTTCTCGTTAATGGACTGGCGATTTTGGGGGTCTTTGCGCCTGAAGAACTATCATAATTCAGGCACATTGGTGTGATTGTTCTTACATTCATGCAAGACAAATCCAAATTCGCCCGTTACAACGGGCAAGGCGTACAGGGCGCGTGAATGAATACGGCGATACCCAAGAATATGTCCGGCAAGCCCACAGATGAATCCGATGACCTGATTGCAGAACTGGCCCGTATTGTGGGCTCTGACACTCAGGCAAATCCACCAGGTACCGGCACCGCCAAACCGGGGCCGGCGGCACCGCGTTTGCGTGGTGCGGCGGATGGTGCCGCTTCCAGCGTGCCCGGCGGTGGCGAAAAGCCGCCCGGTCAGGCGCCCAGGGCGCCGGCACGGCCAGCCAAAGCCAAACCAGGGCCGGCCAGGCCAGGCGCCAAAGCGCCGGTGCAGGCAAAAGCGCAAACAAGAGTGCAACCAAGTGCGCCGTCCGACGAACTGCTCGACGAAATGTTCAAACGTTTCGACCTGACCAACACGCCGGCGGATTCCGAACCGGATGCGAACAAGCCGGCACCTCAGCCTGCACAGCCTGCAGTGGCAAAACCCGCTCCGGCTCAGCCTGCGAGTGCCCGGTCCCAGCCGGTGCCACCGGTTTCACAGCCGACGCCGCCTGTTGCTGCAAAACCCGCTCCGGACCCTTCACTGGTTGCCCGCCCGGAGCCGGCAACTCCGGCCCCGATTCCCAGGTCGAGCCCATTCAAATTTGATGTGCCGGCAGGCATGCGCGGTGATGTGCCAAGCCAGCCCATCGGTGCGGCGTTTTCCTTGCCCAAATTCGAAACATCGCCAAAAATCGAAACACCCCCCAAATTCGAAACACCCCCGTTGCCCGAGCCGCCGGCATCTGTCGCTCCGTCGGCCCCGGCTGCGCCCTATCCCTCACCCTCTCGGCCCAAAAAGAATTCCCGGCCCGCCGCCCCATCTCCAATTCCGGCGCCTGCGCCCCCGGCAAATCTGAGTGGACCTGCAAACCCGGGTGGACTTGCAAACCCGGGTGGACTTGCAAACCCGGGTGGACCGGTAGCGCCGCGTAGACCGGCTGCCGCGCCCGGACCGTTTCAACCCGCACAGGCTTTTGATCCCATCGCAAATATAATCGAGAATGAAGCGGGCGCCCCTGAATTTGTGCGGCCCGACGCGGCGCCAGCGGCCAAACCTTCGCCGCGACGGCCAGTGGCACCGGCTCAACCGGGGCCGGCAGCCGCGTTCGGGCGTGCGGACGAGTTCGAACTGCCGCCGGTTCTGCGTGAACCGATCTCCCAACAGGCCTCGGCTAAAAAGGCGCCCCGGGGCGATCCGCTCGATGAGATCGAACGTTTGATTGCGGAAACCAGCACCGTGGATTTTCGCCCGGAGATCGAACCGGTTCTGAACGAAACCCGGCCCGGCCCGGCCCGGCGGTCTTCGGGCAGGCCCGGCCCGGCGGATGGCGCTGCGGACCGGGGACATCTCGGCGATACTCAGGTTGGCAATACCCAGGTCGATGACGGCTGGGAGGACGAGCCCGAAGATCACGATCCCGGCGTTGCGGTGCACAACGGTGACCGGCCAACAGGCAACAGGGCAGGGCAGCGCCCGGCAGCAGAGCCACGTGCCGCAGCCCCGGCGGTCAATCGTGCTGATATAGGCCAGACCAATTTTCAAACCAGCGAATTTGACACCGGCGAACTGGACGATGCAGCCAGTGAGGCGGAAGCGGCTATTCTTGCCTCTGTGGCGGCTAGCCGCGGCGATTATGTGAGTGCGCCTGTTTCGGATTACGACGACGAAATCGACTTTGACCCCGATGAAAGCCGAGCCCGGGAAAAGCGCGGCGGGTTTGGCCGGGTATTGGCTCCGGTGGCCGCTATTGTTTTGCTGGCCGCAGCGGGTGGTGGCGTTTACTGGTATCTGGGTGCCAGTGATCCCGGTAACGCCGATGTTCCTCTGGTTGTGGCCCAGTCCGAACCGGTCAAACAGGATCCGCCGGCTACCGAAGGTGGCGCGGGTACGGAAAACTCCGTGGTTTTCAATCAACTGGATGGCACCGGTGCCAGCGATACCATTGAGCGGATCGTATCCCGGGACCAGACCGGCGGAAATGGCATTCGTGATGTCAGCCGCACCATTACCCCCGACAGCGACCCCAGCTCGCTGGCCAACCGCAAGGTTAAAACGGTGACAGTACGTGCCGATGGCACCATTGTGTCCAATACCGGGGCCACAGCCGGCGTTGAAGCGCTGCCGGCCCTGCGTCCCAATGTACCGGTGGTACCCGGTGCTGTCGGGCCGGAAGGGTCCGGCCCCGACACGATTGGCACCGTCATTACCCAACTGGACAGCGGCACGCCCCTGGGCGGCGTTGCAGGGGAACAGGTGGCACCGACACAGACCGCAATTGTCCGGCCCGGTATCATCAATAATTCGACCCAGTTTTCACCCAATGGTGCCTCGGCAGCGGCAAGTTCGGGCCTTGTGGCCCCAACACCTATTCCGCGGCCGCCCCATCTGACCGGTTCGGGCGGCTCGGCCCGTGTGGCCTCGACACCAAACACCGGTCCGGTCTCGCTTGATGTGGGGCTATCCAATGACCCGCTGGTGCTTAATCAGCCCGCACAGTCCGCCGCACCCGCAGCCGCAGCCGCACCCGCAGCCGCCGCGCCGGCACCGGTAAACACCGGTTCTGTGCGCTTTTACTCCCAGTTGGCTTCCCAGCCGAGCGAATCCACAGCCCGGGCATCTGCCCAGGAACTGACGCGCACCTACTCCGCCGTTCTGGGGTCGCGATCGATGGATCTGTTTGAGGTCGACTTAGGCTCCCGGGGCGTCTGGTATCGAATCGGTGTGCCGGCAAACAGTCTGAGCGAAGCCAATGCCACGTGTGCAAATATCGTGGCCCGGGGCGGCGATTGCATCGCCCAATCGCGCTAGCGCATAGCGCCATGGGCGGGAGGCCGGCCAGTGAGCGGGGGTGATCTGATGGGCACGGGCGCCGGCGACCTGTGGGCCGAGGCGCCGGTGGCATCCGATGACGGGGAAATCCTGCATGTGGATGTGGACGGCTATGAGGGCCCTCTTGATCTGTTGCTTGAGCTTGCCCGAAAGCAAAAAGTCGATCTGGCAGCCATATCGGTTCTTTCCCTGGCGGAACAGTATCTGGGATTTATTGACCAGGCGCGAACCCAGCGTATTGAAGTTGCCGCCGACTATCTGGTCATGGCCGCGTGGCTGACCTATCTTAAAAGCCGCCTTATGGTGCCCCGGGATGCAGGCGGTGAGGAGCCCAGCGGCGAGGAAATGGCGGCCATGCTGCAGTTTCGGCTGCAACGGCTCGAGGCCATGCGCGATGCCGCCCGACGGCTGATCAATGCTTCCCGACTGGGGCGGGATGTTTTCGCCCGGGGCATGCCCGAGGCCACAATTCTGAACCGTCACCGCCAGTGGCAGGCCGATTATTCGGACCTGCTTGGTGCCTATGCCGCCCGGCGACAGCAGGGGGTTCACACCGAATATGCGCCAGAGCCGAGAACGGTCTGGTCACTGGCCGATGCCGAACAGATCCTGGTCCGGCTCATTGGCGATCAGGCGGAGTGGGTGCCTATTCAGGCGCTGCTGGCAGGTTATGTCAGTGCACCTGAAGAGCGGCAGTCGGCGCTGGCGTCAAGTTTTACCGCCAGTCTGGAACTGGCCCGGCGGGGGGATGTTGAATTGCGCCAGCATGATGTATTTGGTCCGTTGTTCGTGCGCCGGCGCGAAAAGAGCGATGGGGGTAAAAGGTGACGGATCTGGCCGATCAGGTGGCACACCAGAACATCAGCGGGGCGGGAGATGACACCCGGGTCAAGGACCTGCGGGTGCTCGAAGCGCTGCTGTTTGCCTCTGATGTGCCTCTTACACCGGCTGATCTTGAGCCCCATCTGAGCGCGGGGGCGCAGGTGGCGGAGCTAATTGGCGAACTGGCATCGAGATATTCGAATGCCGGGGTCCATCTGGTTTCCCGCAATGACGCCTGGGCCTTTCGCACCGCGCCCGATCTTGCCTATTTGTTGCGCCGGAATGAAACCGAACAGCGCAATCTTTCGCGCGCAGCTTTGGAGACCCTGGCGATCATTGCCTATCATCAGCCGGTCACTCGGGCGGAAATGGAAGACGTGCGCGGGGTGGCGACCTCAAAGGGTGTGCTTGATGTGCTGCTTGAGACCGGATGGATCCGGATGCGCGGGCGCCGGCGTACACCGGGTCGTCCTGTAACTTACGGGACCACGGATGGTTTTGTGGATCATTTCGGACTTGAATCCCTAAACGATCTGCCGGGTCTGGACGAGCTTAAGGGCGCCGGGCTGTTGTCGGGCAATTTGCCGGCCGATTTTCTTGTTCCGGTGCCTGGCAGTGGCGACGCCGCAGACGAGGAAGACCCGCTGGACCCGGGGGATATGGGCCAAGAATCAGGCCAAGAATCAGATCAAGAATCAGATCAAGAGCGCGGTGAGGAGCCGGGCGAAAAGCTTTCAGCCAGCGACCAGATACCGGTCGATCCCGATGGCAGGAGTTAAAGGGCAGGCCGTCCCGGGGGCACCAGCCTGGGGCGAGCGCGGCACCACCGGGGTCAGTTTTGCCGACGCGCTGGCGTTCAAGGGTGTCTATTGTCAACTGGCGGGCAAGCCGGTGCTCAAGGGAGTGGATCTTGCCATTCGTCCGCGGGAAATCGTGTGCCTGCTGGGTCAATCGGGGTCTGGAAAATCCACCATCCTGCGCGCGGCTGCCGGCCTGCTGAACATCGAGGGTGGCGAAATCACCATCAATTCCAGGGTGGTGTCGGCCCCCGGTATCACAGTGGCGCCGGAAAAACGCGGGCTTGGCCTGATGTTTCAGGATTTTGCCCTTTTTCCGCATCTCACCTTGCTGGACAATGCCGCGTTCGGGTTGCGAAACCTGGGGCGGCGGGAAGCTAGAAATCAGGCGGCCCAGGCCCTGAAACGCGTGGGGCTGGAAACCCGGGCCGACGACTATCCCGCCGCGCTTTCGGGGGGGGAGCAGCAGCGGCTGGCGCTGGCCAGAGCGGTCGCGCCCCGGCCGGGCATTTTGCTCATGGATGAGCCGTTTTCTTCGCTGGACGCACGATTGCGCCAGGCGGTGCGCGCGGAGACTCTGGCGGTATTGCGCGAGACCGGCGCCACATGTGTCATTGTCACCCACGACCCGGAAGAGGCCATGCTGTTGGGCGACCGGATCGCGTTGCTGCGGGCGGGGCGTATCGTGCAGATCTGTTCGGCCCATGATATTTACAACCATCCCGTCGACCTGGCCGCCGCCCGGTTTCTTGCCCATTTAAGCGAAATGCCGGGCCGGGTGGAAAACGGGATCGTGAACACCCCGTTCGGGCCGGTGCCGGCAACCGGCCGGCCTGAAGGGGCGCAGGTGATTGTGGGATTGCGTTCTGTCGGTTCGCTCCAGATCAGCCTTGAAAAGCCCGGAGTGCCGGGCCGGATCATTGCCCGCCGGGATGCGCTGGGCATGGATAACCTTGAAATCGTGGTGACTGGCACCGATCGGCCGGTTCGTATCCGGTGCAATACAAACGTGGCTCATCACGTGGGACAGGACGTATTTGTGACCATGGATCCCAAACGCGTCCTTGTCTTTGACGCGCCTTGACCATATCTGCTAATTGAGGGCGCATGTGGTGGCCAGGTTCGGTTATGGTTTGCGGACGCGTTCCACCAGTCAAGGAGTAAAAGAAGATGAATCCAGGTCCCTGGGGCATTGCCATAATTGCCATTGCCGCATTGTTGCTGTTTGGCCGCGGAAAAATATCGTCGATGATGGGTGAAGTCGCATCCGGTATCAAAGCCTTCAGAAAAGGCATGACCGACGAAGAAAAGCCGGTAACTGAAATCGACGTATCCGCCGAAAAGCCCAAGGAAAAAGACATTTCCTAGGTCGTTCTGGACGGGTAAATTGACCCGGTTCGTTTGCCGGACCCGGCGATATAATCCCCCTGATCGGGCGCAAATTGCGCCTGGCGGAGTTGCAGAAATGTCTGCAAGATCGTGTCGCGGCTGCACCGCAATTCATGTGCTGAAAGACCCCCGATGTTGAGCCTAGGCTGGACTGAGCTTTTTATCATTGGCGCCATAGCGCTGATCGTTGTCGGCCCGCGGGACCTGCCGGCAATGCTGCGCAATCTGGGCCGGGTTGCGGGCACCATCCGGCGCATGGGCAATGAATTTCGCGGAGAACTGGGCAAGGTGGCCGCCCTTGACGATATTAAATCCGTCCGTGAGGCCGTGACCAACCCGCTCAAGAAAGCATCAGGCGAAATCGCCCGGGAATTCAACAAGATCGACGGCGACCGTACCGTGCCGAGCGGCGCCATCAAACCCGCGGTGGATGGGGCGCAAAGCGTCACCGACGAGATCCGGGCGGCGGCTGGGCTGGGTGCCGAGGAAAAGCCG
>JAADFY010000037.1 GCA_013152625.1 Alphaproteobacteria bacterium | reverse complement strand
GGGGGGGGAGGCGGACTGGAACCTTGGGCCCGCCCTGATTATCTGGCTGGGCGCGGCCATCGCGCTTAAGGCGCGCCTGGGCTATTTATGGCGTTGGGCGGTTCGCGCCTTTGGCCGGATCGGATTGATCGTACTGGCCGGCACCGCATTGCCCGGGCTGACCGCCTCTTTGCTCAAGAGCCTCATTGGCCGGGCCAGACCGCCCAATCTCGATGAGCTGGGGCCCCTGGCGTTTCGACCGTTTTCATTTGGCGACCCTTTATTTCAAGGCTTTCCGTCCGGCCATGCCACCACCGCATTTGCGTTTGCCACGGTGCTGGTCGCCCTGTTCGGGCCGCGGGTGGCCATTTTTGCATATGCTTATGCGGTGCTGATTGGTGTATCGCGGATTGTGGTTGAGGCTCATTATCCCACCGACGTGATCGCGGCGGCCTTTCTGGGCACGTTCGGCGCTTACTGGGTGCTTACCGGGTTAAAATTGCGCTCCGGTTTCCGGCACACCCCGGGGCGGTGGCACTTGCTATCAGGCCGGTGGCACCTGCGATGGTGGACGCCGGTTCGCCGATTATGGCGACACTATTTTGCCGCCGCCAGATAACGTTTCAGCCCGGCGGCCAGTTCGTCTTTCAGATCGCCAAAATCCTCAAAGCCCACATGGAGGCGAAAACAGTTGCCCGGCTGGGTCCAGGGAACCGCGGTTCTGATGGGGCGGGGATCGAAGGGCAGGATCAGGCTTTCAAAACCGCCCCAGGAATAGCCCATGCCAAACAATTTCATGGGATCGAGCATGGCAGCGATCGCGGTGCGGGGCGCCGGGTCCATAATGAACGAAAACAGGCTGCCCGAACCGGAAAAATCGCGGGCAAAAACCGAGTAGTCAGGGTGCCCGGGCAGGCCGGGATGCAATACCTCGCGCACCCCCTCCTGTTCCAGAAGCCATTTTGCCAGTTCCAGGGCCCGCAATTCATGTTCTTTCATGCGTACCGACAAGGTGCGCAAACCACGGGCCATCAGGAATGCGTCGTCGGGGCTGCAATGAATGCCGTGACCGGCATATGTGCGCCTCACCGGGCCGATGCTGCGCTCATTTGCCGTGATGGTGCCGATCATTACGTCGGAATGGCCGGAGAACATTTTCGTGCCGGCATGAACCACAATATCGGCGCCCAGGCTGAGCGGTCGGTAAAAAAGAGGCGTGGCCCAGGTGTTATCGGCAACAATTGTCACTCCGAGACCCGCTTCGCGACGAATTGCCGCAATATCCTGGATTTCAAATGTCAGGGACCCGGGAGATTCCAGAAATATCGCTTTGGTTTCCGGCCGGATCAGTTGTGCAATCCGGGGGCCTGAACGCGGGTCAAAATAGCGGGTCGAGATGCCGTAATCGGCCAGCATCCGGTCGCAGAAACTACGCGTCGGTCCGTAGGCGCTGTCGGTGACCAGCACCTCGTCGCCGGACCGCAAACAGGACAACAGCGAAACTGCAATCGCCGACAGCCCGGAGGGGCACAACAGGGTTCCCGCCCCCCCTTCAAGCTGGTTTATCGCCGCTCCAGCGCCTTTGGCGGTCGGTGTGCCGTGGCGTCCGTAACGATATTCCTGATCGCCGGCCTCGAGGGCATCGAGGGTTTCAAACAGCACCGTGGAACCACGTACAACCGGCGTGTTGACAAAGCCGTGATGCCGATCGGGTTCGCGGCCGGCATGGGTGAGGATGGTTTGCTGTTTTGGGGCCGGTTTGGTCATAGACGAGTTCATGGCTTTTATTTGGATTTTTCGCCAGCCCAAATTGCGCAGTAACGTTTCGGTTACCCGGTTAAATTAACGGAGTTCAGCAATATGTGACCGGCGAAGTGGCACGAGCCCTTGACCTTTTGGTCAACCATGGTTTTTCTATGTACCAGCATCACCGGGCCTTGCAGAGGTGTTGTGTGATTGGCCGGGGAAATGTCTACTCTCATGCGCCCGACGGCCTTAAATGGGAACAGGAACAGGAAAAGACAAACTCATGAAAAATACCATTGTAACTATCGCGCTTGGCGGCGCCATGGCCCTTATGGCCGGCACCGCCTCCGCCCAAACGCTTGAAGCCATTCAGGCCAAGGGCTATGTCCAGTGCGGTGTGACCGCTGGCGTTCCGGGGTTTTCGGCCCCTGATGCGGACAACAACTGGTCCGGCATTGAAGTCGATTATTGCCGCGCCCTGGGTGCCGCGATTTTTGATGACGCGGATGCGGTTCGGTTTACACCGCTGACATCCACCGAGCGGTTCGCCGCACTTTCCTCCGGTGAAATTGACGTCTTGTCGCGCACCACCACCTGGACCATGAGCCGGGACACGGGCCTGGGCATCAACTTTGCCGGCACCTTGTTCTATGACGGTCAGGGCTTCATGGTTCGCAAGTCCGATGGCATCGCATCGGCGTTTGACCTTTCGGGCGCCGCCGTGTGCATCGAAAGTGGCACCACCACCGAATTGAACGCGGCGGACTTTTTCTCCGCCAACGGCATGGACTACAACCCGATCGTGTTCATCGATCAGGACGAAGTGGTCAAGGCCTATGAAGACGGTCGTTGTGATGTCTACACCACGGACTCTTCGGCTCTGGCTGCGGAACGCACCCGGCTGGGCAATCCCGATGATCACGTCATTCTGGCTGAAATCATCTCCAAAGAACCCCTCGGACCTTCCGTCCGTCAGGGCGATGATGTGTGGCTCAATATCGCCCGCTGGACCCTGTTCGCCATCCTCAATGCCGAGGAACTCGGCGTAACCCAGGCCAACGTCGATGAGATGCTCGGCTCGAATGACCCGGCGATCAAGCGTCTGCTTGGCGTTGAAGGCGATTTCGGTGCCGCCATGGGCCTGTCCAAGGACTGGGCCTACAATATCATCAAGGCCCTGGGCAACTATTCCGAAATGTATGAGCGCCATGTTGGCCCGGATACTGCCATTGGCCTTGCCCGTGGGGTGAATGCCCTTTGGACCGATGGTGGCATTCAGTACGCACCGCCGATCCGCTAGGACTTATAGTATAGTATCCGGCGCCCCGATCACTTTCGGGGCGCCGGTTTACGATTAAAGGGCGGGCGCCGGGATTAGAATGTCGCGCTTTTCGGACAACCGGAATAATTCTTTGGGCAGGAGAATACCGCATGGCCGATATTGAGGCGCGACAAAAATCGCCGCCAAAAACGTCGTTCTGGAATGATCCGAAAATTCGCGGATTGTTTTATCAGTTTGTCGTTATGGGTGCCCTGGCGGCATTCGCCATATTCATCGCCCTGAACACCGCCGCCAATCTGGCCCGGCAAGGCAAAACCACCGGTTTTGAGTTTTTCTTTTCCACCGCCGGTTTTGACATATTTTTCACCCTGATCCCTTACAGCCGTGCGTCGTTTTATTGGGAAGCCTTTTTGGTCGGCCTTTTAAACACGCTGCTGGTGTCGGCGATCGGGATTGTAATTGCCACTTTTCTGGGTTTCTTTTTAGGGATTGCCCGGCTTTCGCCAAACTGGATCGTTGCCCGGATCGCCACGGTTTATGTGGAAATCATCCGCAATATCCCGTTGCTGTTGCAATTGTTCTTCTGGTATTTTGCGGTGCTCAAGACGTTGCCCGGTGTACGCCAAAGCCTCGAGTTTGCGGGCGGGACGATATTGAACCAGCGTGGCCTTTATCTGGCACGCCCGTTGCCGGACGACAATTTCACCTTTGTAATCTGGGCGTTTCTGATCGCCATTGTTGCCTGGCTGGTTGTGAAAGCCTGGGCGAAACGCCGTCTGGAATCGACCGGTAAGCGGTTTCCGGTAGCCTGGACATTTCTGGTGCTGGTGGTCTTTTTACCGGCAATTACCTGGCTGACAACCGGGGCCAATGTTGCATTTGAATATCCCGAGCTTTCTGGTTTTAATTTCGTTGGCGGGATTGAGCTGCCTCCTGAATTTGTTGCCTTGCTGCTTGGGCTGTCGCTTTATACCGCCGCCTTTATCGGCGAGACGGTGCGCGCCGGAATTCTGGCGGTGGATCATGGCCAGACCGAAGCGGCCCAGTCTCTTGGCTTTCGCGACGGCGACCGTCTTCGCCTGGTGGTCATCCCCCAGGCGATGCGGGTTATCGTTCCACCCCTGACTTCACAATATCTCAATCTGACCAAGAACTCGTCCCTGGCGGCGGCCATCGGCTACCCGGAACTGGTCTCGGTGTTTTTAGGGACCACGCTCAATCAGACCGGTCGGGCCATCGAAGTGGTCTTTATTACTATGCTGGTCTATCTCACTTTGTCGCTGGTGACCTCGGTTTTCATGAACTGGTATAATGCGCGTGTTGCGCTTGTGGAGCGATAGGGGCGGATCATGAGCACAACAAACGCCACCAAGGAAATCTCTTTTGTCCGCGAGGAGATGTTGCCGGAAATGCCGGCGCCATCTTCGGTTGTCGGGCCAGTGGCATGGATCCGTTCCTCGTTGTTTTCGAGCCCGGGTAATTCCATACTCACCATTGCATCGGCATTGTTGCTTTTATGGATTATGCCGCCGCTTTATAATTTCCTGATCGGTAATGCGGTGTTCATTGCCGAGGATGGCGCGGCCTGCCGGGTGGAAGGCGCGGGGGCCTGCTGGGCCTTTATCTGGTCCAGGATGGACTTTTTCATCTACGGGTTTTTCCCGGCCGAAGAGCAGTGGCGGGTCAACATCGCTTTTGCCCTGGGTCTTGTCCTGATTGTGCCGTTGATGTGGCCGGAGCTGCCATTCAAGGTCGTCAATGCGCTGGCGTTCTTTGTGGGCTATCCGATCATTGTCTTTATCCTTCTTAGCGGCGGAATGTTCGGCCTGACAGAAGTGCCCACCGTGAACTGGGGCGGACTTACGGTCACCCTGATCATCGGACTGGTGGGCATCGTCACGTCTTTGCCGCTCGGCATTGTTCTGGCTCTTGGCCGACAGTCAAAAATGCCGGTTATCAAGTCGGTTTGCGTCATGTTCATTGAACTGTGGCGGGCGGTGCCGCTGATCACGGTGCTGTTCATGGCCTCGGTCATGTTGCCGCTGTTTGTGCCGGTGGGTGTATCGGTGGACAAGCTGCTGCGCGCCCTGGTCGGCGTGTCGCTGTTTTCAGCCGCGTATATGGCCGAAGTGGTGCGGGGCGGTTTGCAGGCCCTGCCGCGAGGGCAGTATGAGGCTGCGGGGGCGCTTGGTCTGAACTATTGGAAGTCCATGAGTTTCATCATTCTTCCCCAGGCGCTCAAACACGTCATCCCGGGCATTGTCAATTCATTCATCGCCCTGTTCAAGGACACTTCGCTGGTCTCAATTGTCGGGATATTTGATCTGCTGAACACCGTGCAGGCCTCAAATTCTGATCTGAACTGGGCCTCCGAGCAACAGGCGGTCACAGGTTACATATTTGCCGCCGCCGTGTTCTGGGTATTCTGTTTTTCAATGTCGCGATATTCAATCTACATGGAACATCGCCTCCACACGGGGCACAAGAGGTAACAATGGCAACTGATACAATTACAGCTGACGACGATCTGGCCGTCGAACGGACCAAGTTGACGGTCTCGGAGACCGATGTGGCGGTGGAAATCGTCGACATGCACAAATGGTTCGGCGATTTCAATGTGCTGCGCGACATCAATCTCAAAGTCATGCGCGGCGAGCGCATCGTGATTGCCGGCCCTTCTGGATCCGGTAAATCCACGCTGATCCGGTGCGTCAACCGTCTGGAGGAACATCAGCGGGGCAAGGTCATTGTCGATGGCGTTGAACTGACTTCCGATCTTAAACGCATCGACGTGGTGCGCCGGGAAGTGGGGATGGTCTTTCAGCACTTCAATCTGTTTCCCCATCTCACCATTCTGGAGAATTGCACGCTGGCCCCCATCTGGGTGCGTGGCCTGCCCAAGGTTGAAGCGGAAAAAGTCGCCATGCACTATCTTGAGCGGGTTAAAATTCCCGAACAGGCCAATAAATATCCCGGGCAGTTATCCGGGGGGCAGCAACAGCGGGTGGCCATTGCCCGATCCTTGTGCATGAACCCGAAAATCATGTTGTTCGACGAGCCCACATCAGCCCTTGATCCGGAAATGATCAAGGAAGTGCTTGAAGTGATGGTGGGGCTGGCCGAGGACGGCATGACCATGCTGGTGGTGACCCACGAGATGGGGTTTGCCCGGCAGGTGGCCAACCGGGTCATGTTCATGGACGAGGGGCAGATCATCGAACAAAACGAGCCGGAAGAATTTTTCT
This sequence comes from Alphaproteobacteria bacterium, assembly GCA_013152625.1. Taxonomy (GTDB): domain Bacteria; phylum Pseudomonadota; class Alphaproteobacteria; order Rhizobiales; family Devosiaceae; genus JAADFY01. Next base: position 1,678 of record JAADFY010000037.1, on the reverse strand, counting down.
CCAACCCCAAGCACGAGCGTACCAAGCATTTCCTTAGCCAGATTCTCCATTAGAGCATATCCTGTTTTGATGGAATCACAACGAGGGCTCTCACGTCCTTGTTTGGTCGCGTTTGCTCGATGGCGGCTACTCGCTTATTGGCTCGCACCTCGCTGGCCGGATAACCGGATTCCACTTATCCTGGAAACGCTCTAGCGGGCGTTTCGGCAACAAAATCAGTTGGCAAGCGTGTCGGAACTGAAAAATGGACAAAAAACCCTGCGCCCGGCCTTGCCGCCGGTAATTCCAACTGGCTAGTTTGCTTGTGGTGAGAATTAAATCTGAGGCAAGAGTGTGCTGCGTATTTTCCTCGTTTTTTTGCTGGTCCTGGTGCCCGGGGTTGCCGCCGCGCAAACCCTGGACGCGGTAAAGACCCGCGGGTTTGTCCGTTGTGGGGCGACCGAACCCCTGGCCGGTTTCTCGCAGGTGACACAAAACGACATCTGGACCGGATTTGACGTGGACATGTGCCGGGCGGTCGCGGCGGCGGTGTTTGGCGATCCGGGACGGGTGGAATTCATTTCGTTTGGTGGCCGTTCCCGGCTGGCTCCGCTGCAAAACGGCGATATTGACCTCATGGCGCGCAACGCCGCCTGGGCCATGCGTCGGGACACTAGTTATGGTGTGCAATTTATCGGCGTGAGTTATTACGACGGTCAGGCGTTCATGATGCGAAATCACGGGGGGGTGGTCTCGGCCCTTGAGCTTGAAGATGTCTCGGTGTGTGTCATCGACAATTCCGACGACCTGGCCAATTTGCGCAAATTCTTCTTTGAAGGTCAGGTCACCTATACCGAGGTGCTCTATGAGGACCCCCTCGATCTGGCCACCGCATATCAAACCGGCCTGTGCGACGTGGTTACCGGTCCGGCAAGCTGGCTTTTTGCATTGCGTGATCAGCTTGGGGATCCCAACGGGCATCGGGTTTTGCCCGAGCGCCTGTCCAAGGAACCGACCGGCCCGGTGGTTCGTGAAGGGGACGATCAGTGGCGCAACATCGTCACCTGGACGCTTTTTGCCATGATCAATGCGGAAGAACTGGGGATCAGTTCACGCAATCTGGAAGCGATGATGGAAACCCGAACCCCCGCGATCCGGCGGTTACTGGGCCTGGAGGGGGATTTTGGCGCGCCGCTGGGTCTGGAGCGCGAATGGGCCCGCCAGATCATCGCCGGGGTTGGCAATTACGGTGAAGTGTTTGAGCGCAATCTGGGCGCCGACACCGCGCTTGATGTGCCCCGGGGACGCAACAGCCTGTGGACCAAAGGCGGCCTGATGTTCGCGCCACCCATTCGTTAGGGTTGTTTTTTCTCTTTTTTTTGCCTCACGCACTCTTCTTCTGTCCTCGCGCCGGACGGGCTGGTCGCTATCGCTCACCGGCTCCGGCAGGGCGGACTAAACGTCCGCTCCGTCCTCGTTGAGAGCCGGGCAGGTATAAGTTGTGAGGGTATGTGTTCTTTTGCCTTTGGAGGTTCGCAAACCGCCTGGGCTTGTCATCACCGTCATTGCGAGGCGCGTCAGCAACGAAGCAATCCAAATTCCAATAGAAAAAATCAAACTGGATTGCCGCGCTCCCTTACGGGTCGCTCGCAATGACGAACGAGAAATTAGCTTACACCCAAACCGAACCGTCCCGGCC
>JAADFY010000036.1 GCA_013152625.1 Alphaproteobacteria bacterium | reverse complement strand
GGTGCCACCGGCCGGCACAACGACTGAGCCGAGCGCCTTCATCGATGCAATACCGTTGCTGGATCCGCTTTCATGCAGCGATGCGCTGCCGTCAAGACTGGTACGCGCCCCCACCAGCACACGTTCCGCTCCGGAATTTGTCAGCGTGAAATAAATGGCGCCATTGGCCGCGCCCGGCGGTGGTGGGTAGGAAAACGGCTCCACCAGGGCAACGGCCCCCGGCGGGTTCGCGGTCGCGGGCGGGACCGGCTCCGGGCCGGAAACGGTCACCCGGCCTTCGGCCCACAAATACCAGCCCGCTCCAAGGGCCAGAACCCCCGCCACCGCGACAACTGCAATCAATTTGGCGTTACGCATATCTTCGCGGCATCCGCAATGGTTTTGGCCGGCCCACGGTGTGACCGTGGCGCGCCAACAGGGGGCCGCACCCATAACATGGCGCCCCCGGTCGCGATTGCGGTAAATGCGCCGCGCCGATCATAATTCAGTCATCAAGCGGCTGGGTGCCCGTGGGCGCTCCGTCCCGGGACAGGATAATTTTTTCCACCCGTGCTTCGGCCTTTTTCAGCAATGCACTGCAATGGGATTTAAGCGCTTCGCCCCGTTCGTAAATGTCAATGGAGTCCTGTAGCGGCGCCTGTCCGCCCTCCAGGGTCGCAACGATTTTTTCAAGCTCGTCGAGGGCCTGCTCAAAGCTCATTTTTTTAATGTCGTTGGTGTCGTTCTTGCCCATTTTGCCTCGCAGGTTTCTCGCCCGTTATTCGTTTTCGCTTGTGCCATCCATGAGCATTCTCAAATGGGCGGCAACCCCAGCCGAAAGACCGTTCAGGTCATACCCCCCCTCCAGCATGGATACCAGCCTGTTGTTGCACTGGCGTTCGGCCACATCCATCAGTTTGCCCGTCACCCATGAAAAATCCCGCGCCGTCCAGTTCAAATGCGCCATGGGATCGCGAAAGTCGGCGTCAAACCCGGCCGAAACCAGCAACAGATCGGGGGAAAATTCATTCAGGGCCGGTAGGATCCCCTCCACGAACGCCTCGCGCATGGCCTCCCCGTCCGAATGGGGCGCCAGCGGGACATTGACGATATTGCCCACCCCGGTTTCGCTGGCCGCACCAGTGCCCGGGTAAAGCGGCATCTGATGGGTCGAGCCGTAAAAAACATCCCGATCTGTGCGAAAGATATTCTCGGTGCCATTGCCGTGATGGACATCGAAATCCACGATTGCCACCCGTTCCACGCCATATTTCTGCCGGGCGATCTGTGCGGTTACCGCGATGGTGTTGATGAGGCAAAAGCCCATGGGCCAGTCCCGCTCCGCATGATGGCCGGGCGGGCGAATGGCGCAAAACCCGTTTTCGACCTCCCCCGACATGACCATATCGAGGGCCTCAAGGGCGCCCCCGAGGCCGGTGGCCACCACTTCGAGGGATTTTGCCGATATAAAGGTGTCCGCTTCGATCCGGGCGATTCCCTCGATGGGCCGTTTGTCCCGGATCGCCTCCAGAATGGCTTCGGAGTGGGCGGCCAGAGCCACATCGAGTTCTACCGGCTGTGCCGTCTTTTTGGTCAAATGCGCAAAACGTGGTTTGGCAAACAGCTCGTCGAGCACCACCAGCCGGTCGCCACGTTCCGGGTGTCCCGGCGGCGACATGTGGTCGCCACCATTGGCCTGGGTAATCAAAACTGTGCTCAAAATCCGGCCTCTCTGTGCGTTTGGTTTCTTGACGCGGTGCCCCGCGCTTGTCAAACACCGCCCACTATGGACAACCCGTTTTCGTACACCGCGATCTCGAAATCGAAAGCCGTTGCCAGGCTGGCACGGGGCGAACTGGTCATTTTACCCACCGAGACGGTCTACGGGCTGGCGGCGGACGCCACAAATGCCGACGCGGTGTTAAAAATTTTTGCCACCAAGAAACGCCCGCGCTTTAACCCGCTAATCTGCCATTGCGCCAATCTTGAGATGGCGGCGGAAATCGGTGTGTTTGGCGAAGCGGCACGGGTGTTGGCCGCCACATTCTGGCCCGGCCCGCTAACCCTGGTGCTTGAACGGGCGAATGGCAAAACCATCCCCGATCTGGTCACAGCCGGCCTGAACACCATTGCGCTTCGGGTTCCCGCCCATGATTTGACCACTCAGATAATTTCAGATCTGGGGCGGCCGGTGGCGGCCCCGTCGGCCAATTTTTCCGGCGCCCTGTCGGCCACCAGTGCAAAAACCGCTTTTGTCGCCCTGGGGGCGAATATCCCGGTGGTGGATGGCGGCGCGTGTGACCGGGGGCTGGAATCCACCATTATCGCTTTGAGCGAAACCAACCCGATTCTATTGCGGCCCGGCGCTCTCGCCCGCGATGAAATCGAAGCGGTGCTGGGTGATAAACTGGCAACACCAGGCCCGGATGGTCCCATAACCGCCCCCGGCATGCTGGCCAGCCATTATGCTCCCCGGGCATCCCTAAGATTAAACGCCGGGGCGCCGGAACCGGGGGAAAGCTGGCTTGGTTTTGGCCCCGAACCGGGCCGGCCCGGTGCCGCGCTAAACCTTTCACCCACCGGCGACATGGCCGAGGCGGCCCGCAATCTGTTCGAATATCTGCGTCATCTGGACGAGAAAAGTCCCGCTACAATCGCCGTGGCGTCCATACCTGAAACAGCCATTGGTGAGGCCATCAATGACAGGTTGCGCCGGGCCGCCGCGCCCCGGAATTTAGGTTGAACTTTTATCCGGCTTGCGCACATCATAGGGTTTCTGGTCGCGCCAGAACCGCATCAGGCTTTCCAGATCCGGGTCCCCTTTTTCGGGCAGAACGATGGTTAGGTGGACAAACAGGTCCCCCTCGCCAAACATGCCTTTTCCCTTCAGGCGCAACGCCTTCAAGGTGTTTACCCCGGCTGGCAGAGTGATTTCACCGGGGGTCGAAAGCGTCGGCACCCGCACTTTGCCCCCAAGTACCGCCTCGTAAAGCGTTATGGGCACATCCACATGCAAATGGTTGCCTTCCCGGCGGAACTGCTTGTGCCGGGCAATTCGAACCGTCACCAGCACATCCCCCGGCGGTCCGCCGGCCGGGGAGGCGGCGCCCTGTCCCTTCAGGCGGATCTGCTGGCCATCCTCGACCTTTTTCGGCAACCGCACCGAGAGCGAACGCCCGCTGGGCAACCGCACATCCACTGCCGACGCCGCGCTGACCTGCTCCAGGCTCACCCGAACGCTGGCCACGGCATCGGCGCTGCGCCGGGGAGGTTGCTTGAAGGCGCCGCCGAAATCCTGGCCCATGGGCCCGCCGGCCCTTGACCCGCCAAATCCCCCCATGAATTCCTTCAGGATATCCTCGGCGGAATGACCTCGCGTCCCGGTGCCGCCCGCCCCCCGGCGCCCATTGGCAAAGCCGGAAAAATCGAACCCGGCCATGGTCGGGTTGCCCGCGGCGTCGATTTCGCCGCGATCGAACTTTGAGCGTTTTTCGCGATCCGAAAGCAGCTCATAGGCGTTGGTGGCCTCGGCAAATTTGCCCTGGGCCTTCGGGTCATCCTGATTCTGGTCCGGATGGTAGCTTTTGGCCAGCTTGCGGTAAGCGATTTTGACATCTTTTTCGCTTGCCGAGCGGGGAACGCCTAAAACTGTGTACGGGTCGCGCATGTGTGTCGTTTCAAATGGTTTACCAAAAGCCAAAGCGCCGCCGGCGAGTGAAAACCCCACTATTGCCAGCAAGCGTACTGCCGGTCATATATGGGGCGATGGCGGTGCCTTGTCCAGCATCTGACGGCGCCGTTCGTGTGTAATGTTATAGTTACGTAAATAAACCGGGACGCCCGCCATGTCGGCAACTGACAATGAAGCTGCGCGCACCGAGCAACTGTTCGATGACGCGAACACCCATGCAATTGATCCCCTGGAGCTGTTCGACCTGTGGCTTGAAAAAGCCCATGCCAGCGAACCGGGGGACGCAAACGCCATGTCCGTGGCCACCATCGATGAGAACGGCCTGCCCGATTGCCGCACGATCCTGTTAAAGGGGCGCACCGGGGACGGGTTTGTTTTCTACACCAATTTCCAAAGCCCCCTGGGCGTCCAGCTATTGGCCAACCCCCGGGCGGCGTTATGTTTTTACTGGAAATCGCTCCGGCGCCAGGTGCGGGTGCGCGGCCCGGTCACGGTTGTCGATTCGGCCCTCGCCGACGCCTATTTCCAGTCCCGGCCCAAGGGGTCGCGCATTGGCGCCCATGCCTCGGATCAGTCCCGGCCCCTGTCCAGCCGTGCCCATCTGGCACAAAAAGTGGATCGTCTGGGCAAAGAGTTTGGCGATGACAGCCCCATTCCCCGTCCCGAACACTGGTCGGGTTTTTGCCTTTCGCCGCAACAGATCGAGTTTTGGCAGGCCGGAGAATTCCGCCTGCATGATCGGGTGCGGTTCAGCACCGCTGATCAAGGCGCATGGCGTCAGCAAAGACTGTATCCATGAGCCAGACCGAAATCGCCCCTGAGCCATTCGTGGGTCAGTTCAAGGGCCAGCGCACCCACCTGTTCTTGTTGCTGGGCCGGGGGTTGTTGCTGCTGGTGCCCACCATCGGCATTTACCGGTTCTGGCTCCTGACCCAGAAACGGCGGTTTTTGTGGAGCCGGACATTTTTTGGCGGTGAGCCCCTCGAATATACCGGCACTGCCCGGGAAATCCTGTTCGGTTTTTTGTTTGCGCTGGCCGTGTTTGTGCCGGTGTATGGCGTGTTTGCCTATTTAACGACCCAGGACGAACTGGTTGCCGGCATAGGCTCGGCGGTAATGGGCCTGTTTTTGCTGTTGCTGACCGGGTTTGCCTCGTTTCGCTCCCGCCGGTTTCGCCTCACCAGAACCCTGTGGCGCGGCATCCGGTTTCATCAAACCGGCAGTGCGTGGAAATATGCCTTCATGCGCTTTGGCTGGTTCATTCTGGTAACGCTTACCGCCGGACTGGCATTTCCTTTCATGGCCGCGCACCTGTTTCGATACCGGTTCAACCATACCTGGTACGGCACCCAGCGCCTTAAAAGCGTCGCGAGCTGGCGCCACATTGCCGGCCCGTTCTATTTGTTCTGGGTGCTTTTTGTGGTGTTGGCGGTGGCATTTCTTGTGGTAATCGGGGCAGCGATAGCTGAACCCGACGCCGGCGCGGTGCTGGTGTCTGTGGCCACACTTCTGTTTTTTGTTTTTCTCGGTCTGGCTTACTCGGTTATTGCCTCGCGGGAACGCTCCCGGTTCGTCTCATCCATTTCGATCGGCGACACCGGCGTCCGGTTGCGCCTGCGCGCCCGCTCCCTGATTGGCATGTATGTGCTGTTTGCAATTGTTCTGACGATAACCGCAGTTGTGATCTCTTTGGCCATGGGCGCCGCCGCCGCCGGGTTTTTTGTCTCGCTTCAGGCCGAACTGCCCAATATGTCGTTTGAAACCGTGATGCAGGCCTTGGGCCCTGGCGCACTGTTTTTGGCGATTGGCGCCTATCTGGCGTTTCTCGCCATTTTTGCCATTCTCACCGATCTGTTTCTTGCCCTAAGCTATTGGAAACTGGTGGCCGCCAACATCGAACTTACCAACCCGTCTGCCCTCGATAATGTTCGCGCCGAGGGCGAAGAGGCCCCCAGCTTTGGCGAAGGGCTGGTGGACGCCTTCGGGGGAGGGGCCTACTGATGGCCGACATAAGAGCCCGCCTGCATGACGGCGAAGTGGCTCGGACCCGTCAGGTTATTGTTGAGGTTGCCGGTTCCTCGCCCGAAACAGGCACTTTGATCATTCGCGATCAGGCCAGTGCCGAGGTGTATGCCCGCTGGCCCCGGCATGCCCTGTTTGCCGTAACCGCCTCAAAAACCCTGCTGCGTATCGGCACCACCACCGGTGCCCACCAAAATGCCCGCCTGACCATCGAGGGTGCTGCCGATGTCGCGGCCCTGTTTGATACCCTGCCCACCCTGGCCGCAAAGCAAAAAGCCAACCGGGCCGCCCAGGGGCGCATGCTGGTAATCGCCACCGCCGCCCTTGGCTCGGTAATTGCGGCATTTGTATTCGGTGTGCCCCTTATTTCCCGCCAGATCGTAGCCCTGATCCCGACCGCCTGGGAGCGTGACTTTGGTGATCGGATTGTCGGGCAGGCGGAGGAATTTTTCGCCCAGGGCAGCGGCACCCTGGAACGGTGCGATCCCCGGCCCGGGTCAGAGGCAAACCGGGCCATTGCCCGTTTTGTGGCGGCGGCCACCGCAGGGGTGGATACCGGTATCGATATCCGGGTTGACGTGGTGCGTAATCCGGTACCCAACGCGTTTGCCCTTCCCGGCGGCCAGGTTTATTATTTTTCGTCCCTGCTGGAGGCCTCTTCCAACTCCAATGCCTTTGCCGGCGTGCTCGCCCATGAAATCGGCCACGCAATAGAGCGCCACGGTATGGAACAGGTTGTGGCCACGGCCGGCACCGGCCTTCTGGTCGGGCTGGTGGTGGGGGATGTGTTTGGCATTTCGCCGGCGCTGTTTGTCGGCCAGCAACTCATCAACACCCGGTTTTCCCGGGATCATGAACTTGCGGCGGATCAATTCGCCTTAGGGGTTGCCCAGCGGCTGGAATTCGATGCCGGTGCCATGGCCACTGTCCTGCAGGCCGTGGCCGCCGATGATGTGGCCAGCCGGGCCATGTCGCTCATTGCCACCCATCCGCTCACCGATGAGCGCGAGGCTGTTCTTGCAGCCGGTGTCGGGCCTGATCTGGCGGGAAAAACCTTTTTCACCCCCAACGAGTGGACCGCGATCCAGCTCATGTGTTCCCCCGATCAACTGGGCACCCGGCAAAATACCAATATTTCCGGCCCGAATTCGGAGGGGCAAAACCAACGGGATGTAACCCGGAAAAGCAGCAAGACCCTGCCGGCGCCCGGCACAGGCAAAGGCTCGAAAACCGGGCGATGAATGGCGTGCTTCATCATTGCGGGGGAAGAAGAAATTGAGAGCTGTGGTGCGCACCTCGCGCTGGGCGATCTGGGCCCGTCGCGCCGCCAGATTAACGATTCCGGTGTTGATCATCGCCGTGGTCCTCCACCGCATCGGTTATATTACTTCGGCAACGTTTTTTGTTGTTGGCGCCACCGGGCTGCTCATTGCCCTGTTCGCATTTGGTGCTGGCGGCGTCGCCCTTGTCCGGATCTGGATATCGGGAGACCGGGGCTGGTGGCCGGCGTTTATCGGTGTGGCCACCGGGATAATTGTCCTCGCGCCGGTGGTCTATTCGGTGGCCGAGGGCGCAAGGTTTCCCGTCATTCGCGATGTCAGTACCAGTTTTTCCAATCCTCCCGAAATTATCGGCACCAACGCTTTGGGCCTTGGCCAGGGATTTGACGATCCTGAAGCACGCCAGCAAATACGCGCCGCCTTTCCCGGTGCCGTAACCCGGACTTACGACGTGACGGTCACGGATCTTTTTGGCGTCGTTACCGATCTGATCGCGGCAAGAATGTGGGAACCAAGGACCAGCAGCCGGCCCGGGGATGATTTCGCCCAAGGGCAGATCAACGCTGTGGCTACCTCTTTGGTCGGCTGGCGCGACGAAATCGCAATTGTCCTGCGCCCGGTGGCCTTAGGGACTGAACTGGATATGCGCTCGGCAAGCTACTTCGGCGGCGGGGACCTGGGCGTCAATGGCCGCCGCATTGAGAATTTTCTGGCCGATCTCGATGAAGCAATCGCCGCCGCCCCGCTGCCCGCCCACGCGGATAACGAGAACTAATATGGCGGGACTGATGTGGCCCCGCTTGCCTCCAAAGTCGGTGCCGATTAAGAACATGGCAGTTGAGACATAAATCATCTAATCAGGATTGACGTATCCAAAGTCACCTCACTCAAGGGCACCAAAATGGCATCTGAATTCACCCGCACGAATACGCCTGTAGCACTAAGCATGATTGCCGGTTCCGGAATTGCCCGGCTTGCCGGTCTGGCCGCTCTGGCTGTCGCTGGCTC
>JAADFY010000035.1 GCA_013152625.1 Alphaproteobacteria bacterium | reverse complement strand
AGGCGCGCCGGCGGATGCTAAAACCGTGTTGCAGGAATGGGCCCAGGCAAAGGGTTTGCCACCGCCCGACTATCAGAATATGAGCCGGACCGGCCCCGACCATGCACCCGAATTCACAATCGAAGTGCGTCTGGACGGCTTTGCGCCGCTGTCGGCTATTGGCGCGTCCAAAAAAGTGGCAGAGCAGCGGGCAGCCGAAGCGCTCTTGCTGCGTGAAGAGGTGTGGCAACGATGAGCGGTTCTGAGGAACAAGGCACTGGGGCCGGTGCGCCGCCGGAACCCCCTGCAATGACCCGGTGCGGGTTTGTCGCTCTGGTGGGGGTGCCGAATGCGGGCAAATCGACGCTGCTTAACGCTCTGGTGGGGACCAAGGTTTCCATCGTCACCCGCAAGGCCCAGACCACCCGGGCCCAGATTCGCGGCGTCGTCACCAAAGACGACGTTCAAATGGTGTTCATCGACACGCCGGGAATTTTCAAGCCCAAGCGGCGGCTCGACCGGGCCATGGTTCATTCGGCCTGGTCGGGGGCAGCCGATGCCGACAGCATTGCCTTTATCGTGGACGCGGCCAAGGGGATAACGGAGGAGGTTGAAGCGCTGGCGGAAGGGCTTTCGCGTTTGAAGTGTCCGAAAATCCTCGTTCTGAATAAAATCGACCGGGTCCGGCGCGAGGCGCTTCTGGCCCTGGCCAAAGAGCTGAACGCCGGCGAGGCGTTTGACCAGACATTCATGATCTCGGCCCTGAACGGCGACGGAATGGAAGATCTGGTGGACTATTTTTCCGCCCGTATGCCCTTCGGCCCGTTTCATTTTCCACCGGATCAGATTTCGGATCTATCGCTGGCGATAACCGCAGCGGAAGTCACCCGCGAAAAGCTGTTTGAACGCATGCATGAGGAAATCCCGTATGCGGCGACTGTGGAAACGGAGCGATTTGAAATTCGGAAAAAGGACGGCTCGTATCGCATTGAGCAGGTGGTTTATGTGGGACGCGAGAGCCATAAACGCATTGTTCTGGGCAAGGGCGGGCAGGCGATCAAGGCCATTGGCGTCGAGGCGCGGGCCGATCTGACGAGCATGTTCGGGGTGCCGGTTCATCTGTTCCTGTTCGTTAAAGTACGTGAGAAATGGACCGATGATCCGGCCCGCTATGCCGAGATGGGTCTGGAATATCCAAAATAGGACACGGGTGTGAACTGGAGCGGTGAAGGGCTGATAATCGGCACACGGCGCCATGGGGAGACCTCGATAATTCTTGAAGCCATGACTGCGGAACGGGGCCGCCATCTGGGGTTGGTCCGGGGCGGGCGGTCCCGGCGCATGGGGGCGGTCTTGCAGCCGGGCAACTGGGTGCAATTAAGCTGGCGGGCCCGGCTGGATGAACATCTGGGCGCCTACACGGTTGAACCGCTCATACAACGGGCCGCCGAACTCATGCGGGACCGGCAAAAACTTTTCATGTGTCAGCTTCTTTGCCAGCATTTACGCCTTCTGCCCGAACGCGATCCCCATCGGGGCATTTTGATTTCGGTGCTGGAAATTCTCAAATCCGATGCCGATACCACCGGCGCCGGCAAAGCGCTGGCCCGGTTTGAAATGCAATTGCTGGACGACCTGGGTTTCGGCCTCGATCTTTCAAGCTGTGCCGCCACCGGCACGACGGTTGACCTTTCCCACGTTTCGCCGAAATCGGGCCGCGCCGTATCCCGCGCTGCCGCGTTGCCTTTTGGGGAGCGGATGCTTGTTTTGCCACGGTTTTTTGCGGACGGCGGCGAACCGGACCGGACCGATTTGCAAAACGCGTTCCGGCTGACCGGGTTTTTCCTCGGTCGGCATGTCTGGCAGCCCCGGGAAATTTCGCCCCCCCACACCCGGGATGCGCTAATCGAAATGCTGGCCGGGCCGCTATAATCGCGCCACCGATTCGAAACCACTTTACGAGCATAAGGCAACACCCATGGATGACACGCCGCCACCCGATGAACCCGGTGGCACAAGAATTGTCGATCTGCGGACCGCCCTCGAAGAGCGGTATTTGCAGTATGCCCTTTCCACCATCACCCAGCGGGCACTGCCCGATGTGCGCGACGGGCTCAAGCCGGTCCACCGGCGCATTTTACATGCCATGCGGATTTTGCGCCTGGAGCCGGGGCAGGGCTACAAAAAATCAGCCCGGGTGGTCGGCGATGTAATCGGCAAGTACCACCCCCACGGGGAACAGTCGGTTTATGATGCACTGGTGCGGCTGGCCCAGGATTTTGCCGCCCGCTACCCGCTGGCAGACGGGCAGGGTAATTTTGGCAATATCGATGGCGATGGCGCCGCCGCCATGCGCTACACCGAAACACGGCTGACAGATGTCGCTGCCCGCCTGCTGGAAGGCCTTGGCGAAGACGCGGTGGATTTTCGCACAACCTATGACGGCGAAGAAGAAGAGCCGGTGGTGTTGCCGGCGAACTTTCCCAACCTGCTGGCCAACGGCTCGAGCGGTATTGCGGTGGGCATGGCCACTTCCATTCCCCCCCACAATGTGGCGGAGCTGTGCGAGGCGGCACTGTTCCTGATCAATAATCCCAAGGCCACCACCAGGGAGCTGACCGGGTTTGTCAAAGGGCCTGATTTCCCCACCGGCGGAATTCTCGTCGGGCCCCCCGAGGCCACCATCGAAGCCTATGAGACCGGGCGGGGGGCCTTTCGCCTCAGGGGGCGCTGGTCCACCGAGGAGATCGGGCGGGGCACCTATCAGATTGTGGTCACCGAAATTCCCTATCAGGTGCAAAAGTCGCGCCTGATTGAAAAGATCGCCGACCTGTTGCTGGCTAAAAAACTGCCGCTGCTCAAGGATGTGCGCGACGAAAGCGCCGAGGATGTGCGGGTGATTTTAGAGCCCAAGAGCCGGGCCGTGGACCCTGATCTGCTCATGGAGTCCCTGTTTCGCCTTACAGAGCTTGAAACCCGCGTTTCATTGAATATGAACGTGCTCGATATGGGCACGGTGCCCAAAGTCATGTCCCTTGGCGATGTCCTTTCCGCCTGGCTGGAGCATCGCAAGGTGGTTCTGGTGCGCCGGACCGCCTACCGCCGGGACCGGATTGAGCACCGGCTTGAAGTTTTGGGCGGCTATCTGGTTGCGTTTCTCAACCTCGATGAAGTTATTGCGATCATTCGCTACGAGGACGAGCCCAAGGCGGTCCTCATGACCCGGTTTTCCATAAATGACGTTCAGGCCGAGGCGATCCTGAACATGCGGCTGCGGGCTTTAAGAAAGCTCGAAGAGATAGAAATCCGCACCGAGCATGACACATTGACCGCTGAAATGGGCCGTGTGGATGCTTTGCTTGGTTCGACCCGGCGCCAGTGGGGCACCATTGCCGGGCAGGTGCGTGATCTGGCGGATGCCTATGGCCCGAAAACCGATGCGGGGCGGCGGCGCACCAGTTTCTCACAGGCCCGGGTTGCCAATCCCGCCGATCTGCACTCCGCCCTTGTGGAACGCGAACCGGTGACGGTTGTGTTGTCACAAAAAGGGTGGATCCGAACGCTTAAAGGTCATGTTGCCGATCTGGGCGCGTTGACATTCAAAACCGACGACCGGCTCAAACTGGCGTTGTTTGCACAAACCACTGACAAGCTGCTCATGGCGACAACCAGTGGCAAGGTTTTTACCCTGCAAACGGATCGATTGCCCGGCGGTCGGGGCAACGGAGAGCCGGTTCGCCTCCTGGTTGATATGGAAGAGGGCAGCGATGTGATCGACATGTTTGTATTTGTCCCCGACGCCAAACGCCTGTTCCTGTCCGATGCGGGCAATGGGTTCATTGCCGGTGAAAACGAACTGGTGGCCAATACGCGCAAGGGCCGGCAGGTGCTTAACCTGAAGGGTGGCGCCGAGGCGATGCTGAGCGTTACCGCGTCGGGCGACCATGTGGCCATTATCGGCAACAACCGCAAACTGCTGGTGTTTACCGCCGATCAATTGCCGAATATGGCCCGTGGCAAGGGGGTCAGAATGCAAAAATACAAGGATGGCGGGCCCTCGGACGTCAAAATGTTCGCCATGGCGGAGGGGTTGTCGTGGAGCGATAGTTCGGGGCGGACTTTTGTCCGGTCAAAAGACGAGCTGGCCGACTGGATCGGCGAGCGGGCCCAGGCCGGGCGGCAGGCACCCACGGGCTTTCCGCGCAATAACAGGTTTAGGGGTTAGGGCACGTCCGCAAACGCCGGCCAGAAATCCATGATGACCGGATAGTGATCCGACCCGCCAGCCGAAGCCGCCCGGCGCACCAGGGTCACGGTCAGATTTCCCCGGGTCAGAATGTGATCTATGGGCAGGAAAAGCGGAATTTCGATTGGCGATGTCAGGGTGGGCGGCGCCGGCCATGTGGGCAGCAGCCGCGTCCGGCGCTCCATGTTCTGGCGTCGGGCAAAGGTGCGTAAGGAATAGGAAAACGGGGTGGTGTTGAGGTCCCCGGCCAGCACCAGATCCCCGTCAAGTTTTGAAATCACCTCGCCGAGCCGCTCGAACTGCCGGTCCTGCACTGCAATGGGCAGCGGCCGGTCCATATGGGTGGTCAGCACGGTGAACGGCTCCCCGCGATGGGGCGTTACCCGGGCAACAATAATTGAGGTTCGGCCGCCCTCGGCCCAGTTGGGGGTGCAGGTATCCCTGCCCAGATTTTCAATAGGCAAATGGGAAAACAACACGATATTGGCCCGCAGACCGCCCCGGCATCTGATCTGATAGGCGAACCGTTCGCGCAAGATCGCCCCAAAGCGGCGCTCCAGCCAGGGCGTATATTCCTGCATGACCACAATGTCCGGGTCCTCCTCACTGATGGGGTCGAGCAAGGTTTCGGTGTTGCCATTGTTGGCCAGCACATTGAACGTCATGATGCGCACTGGATGACCTTCGGCCACCACCACCGGGGGGCGGACCAGCGTCCCGACGAACTCGGGCACCGTGATAATTCCGGATGCCATGAACCCGGTGCCGGCAATGGCAAGGGCAATGCCGCGCAGGGGCTGGCGGCGAAACACAAAAAAGCAGAACAGCAGGGATAAAAAAATGGCCGGCAGGATAATCATCTGGCCGTGATTGAGCAGGTCCAGGGGCCGCCAGACAAAACCGAACAGGGCAGCCACCGCGATCAGCGATAGCAAAAAGACCGCAACAAAAGCGGGCGCCAGTATAAAAAACCTGAAAATTGCGATCATGGCGCGGCCTGAATCCGATACGGCTCGCGCCCGGTCAAAAGGGCTCTATACAGGGCGGGCGACCCGCCGCCAACGTTGCCCCGCCACCAGGGTCTCAAGGGGCTGGAACGCCCCCTTGTAGGCCATTTTCGGTGAGTTTCGCACCCAATAGCCCAGATACACATGGCTAAGATCCATGGCGCTGGCCCGGGCTACGTGATCGAGGATCATGTGGGTGCCAAGGGAGCGTTTTGGCAATTGAGGGTCAAAAAAACTATACACCATGGACAATCCGTCAGGCAGAATATCGGTAAGCGCCGTGCCAACAAGGCGCGGCCCGCCGTCGGGGCTGGCGATCCGGTATTCAATGAGCATGCTCTTAACCGGGGTATCCTCGATCATGTATTCATAGTCCGAAAACGTCATGCCGGCCATGCCGCCGCTGGTGTGGCGGGCCAACAGATACCGCCCGAACAGCTCGAACTGCTCGGGGCTGGCCCGGGCAAAAACCTCACCCCCGGCAATGTCCCGATTGCGCTTTTGCACCCGTAACTGGGACTTTGAAGGGGTAAACTCGGGCACCACGATCCGGGCCGACTGGCAGGCGCTGCACCCGTCACAGGCGGGGCGATATATGATGTTCTGGCTGCGGCGAAACCCGTGCTGGGCCAAAAGGTCGTGCAGGATCGGGGCGCGGCGCCCGTTCAGGTGCGTAAACAGTTTGCGTTCCATACGCCCTTTCAGATAGGGGCACGAATTCACCGAAGTGAGATAGAACTGGGCCTGCTCGGGGGCGTGTGAAGTCATATCGCCGTGCGCCTGTTGAGGGGTTCACCCCTGTAAGACTAAACCCCATACCACCATGGGGCAACCAGACTGAACACAACCCACACGATTAAAACAAGGGGCAGCCCGCCGATCAGAAAGTGGCGAAACTGATAGTGCCCCGGTCCCATAACCAGCAGGTTGGTCTGATAGCCGATAGGTGAGGCAAACGAGGCGTTTGCGCCCAAAATGACAGCGACCACAAACGGCAGGGGATCGACACCGATGGACTGGGCGGTGGATATGGCAATGGGCGTGAACAAAACGGCGGTGGCATTGTTGGAGACAATGTTGGTGACAATCGCCACCGTCAAAAACAGGCCGCTCATGACAATGGCCGGCTCGGTATTGCCCAGGGCGCCCACCATGGCGTTGGCAACGGCCATGGCACCGCCGGTCACGTCCAGCGCCGTGGCCATGGCGATGGCGGCGCCAACCAGCAGGATAATCCGGCGGTCAATGGCGCGGCTGGCCTGACGAATATTCAAACAGCCAAAAGCGATCATTAAAAACGCCCCGGTAATGGCGGCCAGCACCGGGGAAAGAACGCCGGTGGCGATCAATGCGACGGCAGCTCCAAACACCACCAGTGCGTGGGCGGCCAGGCGGCTCGATTTTACCGGAGCGGCGGTCCATTCAATGACCACCAGATCCTGAAGGCCGCGCATCCGGTCGATGTTGAAGGACTGGCCCGCCAGCAGCAAGACATCCCCCGCCTCCAGCCGGATTTCAGCCAGGGACTGGCGCGGCATGCGCGAACGGCGTTCCACCCCGAGAATTTCGCACCCGTGCTGGGCGGTAAAACCGGCCGGGTTGACCGCGTTGTTCACCAGCCGCGATCCCGGTGGCACAAGGGCCTCGCAGATGACAAACTCCGCTGATGGATCGCCGCCGCTGCGGGCGCCGGCCGCTGTACTGGTTTCAAAGGCGCGCCATTGCCGGAAGGCGGTGGTCAGATTTTCCCGTGTGGCGGCAATAATAAGCACATCGCCCGCTTCAAGGGTGATGTCCTCGAAGGGGGGGACGTGGCTGACACCGCCCCGGCGGACAGCCCGTAGGGTGATCGAGGTAAGCTGGGCAAACATGCCCGCCACGGGAACCTCGCCGATTAACGGATGGCCTTCGGTAAGGCGAACCTCGGAAATGAACTGCAGGTTTCGCGACGGGGTGGCGCCGCCGGCATCGGGTACGGTTTCAGGCAACAGGTGCGGCAGGACAAATATGACATAGAGGCCGCCAACAACGGCCATTGCCAGTCCGGGAACGGTAAAGGAGAGGAAATTCAGGCCCGTAACCCCGGCTTTTTCGGCCACACCGGCGGCCAGCAGGTTGGTGGAGGAGCCGATCAGGGTGGTCATGCCGCCCAGAATCGTAATGAAACTGAGGGGCATCATGATTTTTCGGGCCGAAAATTTCCGGCGCAGGGCAACGGCGGTCAGAACCGGAATGAACATGATGACCACCGGGGTGTTGTTGATCACCGCGCTGGCAATCCCGGCCACAAGCAGCGCCAGGGCAATCGTGCGGGCGTTCCGGGTTGGCCACAAGGTCTCGATCCTGTGGGTAAACCCGGCCAGTGCGTCGGTCTGATAGAGGCCCTGGCCCATGACCATGAGGGCAAGAATGGTCAACAGGGCAGGGTTGGCGAACCCGGCCAGCAGGGGTTCCGGATCAAGCCCGGAGCCCGGCACCAGCAACCCCAATAGCAACAGGGCGACAATCACCCCCAGCGCCACAAGTTCCAGCGCAACCCGCTCCATGGCGAACAGCACAATGGCGACACCGACGATGGCATAGGTTACCAGCCGGGCGTATTCCATATCGAGGGGCAGGAAATCCGTCATGGCCAAATGGTATTATCGGCCCGAACCGGCAACGCAACCCAATTCATGCCTGTGTCATGCGCCTGGGGAAAACCGATCCGCCAAACCGGGCTCCCGCTGCAACGGTTACGCCGTCTTCCT
>JAADFY010000034.1:1491-23143 GCA_013152625.1 Alphaproteobacteria bacterium | reverse complement strand
CTTTGGTCCTTGTTTGGTCGCGTTTCCGAACCGGATAACCGGGTCCACTTATCCTGGAAACGCTCTAGAGTCGGTGGCCGGTCTTTTGATCAAAAAGCGACGCGCGGGCGGGATCAAATCCGATGGTCACCTTGTCCCCCGGCTTGAGCAAAATTTCACTGTCGGTGCGGAAAGTGAAGCTTTTGCCCGCCACTTGCGTCCAGGCTACCACATCGGCGCCCATGGGCTCGACGATTTCCACCTCGATTTCCACGGTGACGGGCATATTCGCGGCGGCCTTGCCCACCAGTACATGCTCGGGGCGCACCCCGAGTATTGCCTTGCCGGCCCCGGCAACAGCGCCCCCTTCGGCGAACTCATAGCCCTTCATGGGCACCTTGAGGCCTTCAAGTTGTATGACGGCGTCCGAGCCGGTGCCCGACAGATCGCCTTCCATAAAATTCATGGTGGGCGAGCCGATGAAACCGGCGACAAAATGGTTGACCGGGCGGTGATAAACGCCATGGGGGGTGTCGAGCTGCTGGATCACGCCGTCCTTCATCACGGCAATGCGGTCGGCCAGCGTCATGGCTTCGATCTGATCGTGGGTCACGTAAATCATGGTGTTCTTGAGACGCTGGTGCAAGCGCTTGATCTCGACGCGCAAATCGGAGCGCAGTTTGGCGTCCAGATTGGATAAGGGTTCATCAAACAGGAACACATCAACATCGCGAACCAGCGCCCGGCCGATAGCCACACGCTGGCGCTGGCCGCCGGACAAATGGGCCGGCTTGCGGGCCATTAGAGGCTCGATTTGCAAAATTTCGGCGGCCCGGGCCACCCGTTTGTCGATTTCGTCGCGTTTCATGCCCGATACGCGCAGGCCAAACGACAGGTTTCGTTCCACCGACATTTGCGGATAAAGCGCGTAGGATTGAAACACCATGCCGATGCCCCGGTCTTTGGGCTCTTCCCAGGTGACGTTCTTGCCCTCGATAATCACCTGGCCGCCCGAAACATCCAGCAGGCCGGCAATGCAGTTTAACAAGGTCGACTTGCCGCACCCCGAGGGGCCCAGCAAAACAATGAACTCGCCCTTCCCGATATCGAGATCGAGGCCCTCGAGCACCTTGACCACGCCGTAGGCCACCGAGAGGTCTTTGATGGAAACCGACAGTTCCATGACGATCTAACCTTTCACAGCGCCAGCGGCGATGCCACGGACGAACAGTTTACCCGATATGAAATATATGGTCAGCGGTACCGCACCCGTCAGAATGGTCGCCGCCATATCCACATTATATTCATTCACCCCCTGCGCCGAATTGACGATATTGTTGAGCTGCACGGTGATGGGGAAATTCTTGGTGCCGGCGAAAATTACCCCGAACAGGAAATCGTTCCAGATGCCGGTGACCTGCAAAATTATCGCCACCACAAATATCGGCAACGACATGGGCATGAGGACCTGAAAGAATATCCGCCAGAATCCGGCCCCGTCCACCCGCGCCGCCTTGAACAGTTCGGTGGGCACCGAGATGAAATAATTCCGAAACAGAAGCACCAGAATGGGCATGCCGAAAATAGTGTGGATCATGATCACCGCCCACAGGGTGCTGAATATGTTCAAAAATGCCGTGATCAGCACCAGCGGATAAAGCATCACCTGATAGGGGATGAACGACCCCACCAGAAGAATGGTGAAAAAGATGTTGGCGCCCTTGTAGGGCCAGTTGGCCAGGGCATATCCGGTCACCGAGGCCACTGAAATAGACACAATCACGCTGGGCACGGTGATCTTGATCGAGTTCCAGAACCCGACCTTGATCCCCTCGCAATTCAGGCCAGTGCACGCATAATCCCAGGCCTTGATCCACGGCTCGATGGTGGGGGCGTTGGAGGGCACAAACAAAGAGCCGAACCGGATGGCTTCCAGATCCTTGAACGAGGTTATGATCATCACATAGAGGGGGAACAGGTAGAATGAGGCGGCGACCACCAGCACGGTGTAAATGAACACCCGCGACGGCTCGAACAGGCGTTTCGGCTTTGTCCCCACCGGCCCCGATGGCATCGCCCGCCTTTCAGAGCTCATCCCGGCCACTCCGGCGATCATTTTGTTGGCGGTGAAATCGGTCATGGTCGCACCCCGGGCCCTATTTGTTCTTGTCGCGCTGGCTGAATTCGACGATAGCCCACGGAATTAGAATTACGCCAACCGTCAACAGCATGACCGAGGAGGCCGCCAGACCCTGGGCGAGATTGCCGCCGAACATGAAATCATAGACGTATTTTGCCGGCACTTCGGAAAACAGTCCCGGCCCGCCCTGGGTTAACGCCACAACCAGATCATAGGTGCGCACAATGCCCGAGGCGGCGATAACCAGAGTGGTGATCAGCACCGGGCGCATCATGGGCAAAACGATGGAGATATAGGTGCGCCACTTCGGAATTCCGTCCACCCGGGAGGCTTTCCAGATTTCCTCGTCAATGCCGCGCAGTCCGGCCAGCATTAACGCCATGATCAGGCCGGTGCCCTGCCAGATCGCGGCGATTACCAGGGCATAAACCACCATGTCCTTGTTGGTGATCCAGTCAAAGGAAAAGGACTCCCAGCCCAGATCGCGCATGGCTTTTTGCAACCCGAATGCCGGGTTCATGATCCAGGCCCATACATTCCCCGTTACAATAAAACTCAAGGCGAACGGATAGAGAAATATGGTACGGAACACGCCTTCAAACCGGATTTTCTGGTCGATGAAAACCGCAAGCAAAAAACCGACAACAAAGTTGAAAACCAGCGTCAGGGAACCGAATACGGCCATGTTGCGCACCGAAATGGCCCAGCGTTTGGTGCGGAACAGGCGCTCATACTGGTCCCAGCCGATAAACTCACCGGTGGGGAAGGATCGCGCGTTGGTGAAGGAAAAAACAACCGTCCAGATCGAGCCGCCAACGAAAACAACCAGAACCGTCAGGATCATCGGGACCGTGGCGAATTTTGATGACAGATTGCGAAAATACGGGTTGGGAGGACGGTCGCGTCCCGGTTTGGGGGCCACCCGCGAAACGTCGGGCTCTACCGAAGATGACACTGCCATTGTTTATGCCCCCTCCGGCCGGCAAGAATAGTATTCGCACCGGCAATTACCGACAATTTTGTCCGCTCGCCAGTTTTTTCGGCACAACCCGCTTGATCATGGATGGCTGGATGTGCCGCGCTGATCGGGGCCGGCCCGATGGTTTTGAAGCCGGCCCCGTTCAATAGTTTTTGTTATGTCCCGAAGTTAGAACTGCAGCGGCGGTGCGTTGCGGATCACTTCGACGAAGTCGGCCTGGGCCTCTTCGATCGTGACATCCAAATCCGCGAAAAAGTCATTGTAGATGTCACGGATCTGGTTGAGGGAATCCCGGTCGATCATCTGGATATTGCCGGGGAAAGTTGCACCCGAAGCCAGAATTTCGAGCCCCTTCTGCATGCAGTCATTGGCTGCAGACAGATCCACGTCCGGGCGAATGGGCAAGGAACCCTTCTTGAGGTTAAAGGCGACCTGGACATCCCTGGAGATCATGGTTGAAGCCATGACAAGCTGAGCGGCTTCAACTTTGGGGTCCTTGTTTTTCGGGAAGTAGAACACATCCCCACCCGTATCGAGAACTTCGGCCATACCCAGGCCAGGCAGACAGTCATAGTCCTCGCCGGCAACCATATTGGCGACAGTGAACTCGCCACCGGCCCAGTCCCCCATCACGTTGGCAGCAGCCGTACCGTTGATTACCAGTCCAACCGCGTCGTTCCACTGGGGAACAACCGTGCCCGGGTCAACCAGCTTGCGTGCCGCGTCCATGGCTTCAAAAACAGCGGTGGTTTCCGAACCAGCAGCCCGCTCGATGTTGCGGTTTTTATAGACGTCGATCCGCAGATCGACACCACCCACGGCAATTGCGATATCGTCCAGCAGCAACTGAACCGGCCAGCCATTGGCCACCGAAAGGGGAATAATGCCCTTGTCAGCCATCTGGGTGGCGGTGGCGGTAAATTCATTCCAGGTGGTGGGAATGGCAACGCCGGCATCTTCATAGACCCGGCGGTTGACCCACATCCACTGGGCGGAGTGCAGGTTTACCGGCACGCAAAACACGCGACCGTCATAGGTGCACGAATCCATCTGGGATGGCGGATTGACCAGATCGGCCCAGCCTTCGGCTTCCGCCAGTTCGGTCAGATCAAGCATGAGACCTGCGGCGACAAGATCGTCGGCGTCCGTGCCCGGGTTAAGCTGGGTGGCACCCATGGGATTGCCGCCCAGAATCCGCGAAATGATAATCGGCCGGGCCACATCGCCCGAACCGGCAATCGCACCGTCTACCCATACATTGCCGGTGGCATTAAACGCATTGGCAAACTCTGCAACTGCTGCAGCTTCGCCACCCGAAGTCCACCAATGGGTGACTTCAACTTCCGCCGGCTCGTCGGCAAACGCCGCCGTGCCGGACAAGAGCGCTGCCGCCAGTCCGGTGACAACAGAAAAATTCTTCATGGTTTTTTCCTCCCAAATAATCATAACAAGGGTTACGCAAACCCCGCCCTGGTCCGGTTGCGCGAAAACTCCTCCCCCGCAAGACCGGATTTGTAATCGATTACAGGATCGAGCAAAAATCTGCCCGTTCCAATCCACAATCAATCGCCCCAAACATCGAACAAGAGTTGTCAGCGTGTCAAGTTGGATTTACAAACTTGAAGCGCCACAATCAGGCAAACGAGGAAATCAGAGGGCTCGTGGACCAGAAACACCCGACAATTCAAGATGTTGCCCGACATGCAAATGTTTCGACCGCAACGGTAAGCCGGGCCCTTTCACAGCCCGGCCAGGTCTCGAAGGCGGCCCGCGAACGGGTAACCCGGGCCGTCAGCGAGACCGGATATATCGTAAATCAGGCTGCCAGAAGCTTGCGGGCCCGCACCACCCGGACCATTCTTGTCGCGCTGCCCGACATCTCAAATCCGTTCTTTTCAACGATATTGGACTCCATCGAACGCACCATTGCCGACCGGGGTTATGCCACCTTGATCACCAATCGGGGCCGGGGCTCAAAACCCCACGAGCGGCTGGCCGGCCACCTGCGCTCCAATCGCGCCGACGGTATAATCTTAATGGATGGACTGGCCGATCTCGCTGACGTGCTGCGCCTTTATGGACCCGGCGACACGGCGCCGGTGGTCATTGCCTGCGAAGCCATCGAAAACGTGAATTTGCCGACGGTCAAGACCGACAATCAGGGGGCCAGCGCCATCGCGGTGGACCATTTGGCCAAACTCGGGCACCGCCGGATCGGCCATGTTACCTCGCCTGCGGGAAATGTTCTGGGGCGGGAACGGGGGCGGGGATTTCGCGACGGGCTTATTGCCCATGGGATTGAATTTGATCCGATACTGGAAACAGAAGGGGACTTTAAGGCAGAATCCGGCGCCCGGGCGGCCCAGTATTTCCTTGGCTTGGATCATCCGCCCTCGGCAATATTCTGTGACAATGACATTATGGCGCTAGGACTGATTTCAGAATTACGCTCAAAGGGTTATTCGGTGCCGGACGATTTTTCCGTGGTCGGGTTTGATGACATTGAAGTGGCCGCCCGCCTCAGTCCGCCCCTGACCACCATGCGCCAGGCCCGCCCGCGGATCGGTTTTCTTGCGGCCAATGCACTGATCGATATTTTATGAACCGCGCCGGCCGGTGCCAAAAGAACAAATTCTTGCCGCCGAACTGATTGTACGCCAGTCCACCGCCCCGTTCGTTGAACCGGGCAAGCAGCGGGCGCCCGATGATAACGCGGATCAGGGTTGATTTCATGGATAAAATTGTCTGGGTCATCTTGCTGGTATCGGGCGGACTTGCGGCCTATCTGTTTGTTTTTTCCGGCCCCGAACAACCCCAGGTCTTTGAGCAAATCAATGGTCGTGTAACTTCGGTGGTGGACGGGGACAGCCTGTACATTGCCGGCCACCGTCCACAGATCCGCCTGTGGGGGGTGGATGCCCCCGAACGGGCCGAGCCCGGTTATCAGGCCGCCACCGACACCCTGACCGCCCTTGCCTTTGGAAAGCCCCTGACCTGCCAGCGGGTGGATATCGACCGCTACAATCGTACGGTCGCCCGGTGTTTTCTGGAGGACCGGCGCGAGATCAACCGCGCAATGATCGAAAGCGGCACCGCGGTGGAATACACGCGGTTCACGGACGGGTTTTATTCTAAAAATTGATACAATCAGGACTGGAACGCAGCACCGGCCACGCCCGGACTGGCGACCCCGGCAGGATTCGAACCTGCGACCTATTGATTAGAAGTCAATTGCTCTATCCAGCTGAGCTACGGGGCCGGGGCCGGGCGAATGAATCACGCCTTCAGGTATCTTGATGTCAGATAGCTTATACCGATGGAAACGAGAAAACCGTGGCTGACCCATAAAAAATACGACGACGGCGTATAGGTCAATTGCATGATGTAGGTAAAGGCCAATATCAGCAATAAAGCGATATATATATAATTTCGAACCCGCGCCGTGTCCATTCCGGTGGCAAACACATAGGTTACGATCAGCAGGCCAACGGAAAACACCCACAGGCCGAAAAATCCGTAAACCCCATTCAAATACACCCCCATGTTTTCGTTGCCCGGGATGGCCAGCAGCACCTCAAAACTGGTCTGGAGCAAAATCTCGTTGGCGGCCTGATCGAGCATCCAGGGTTCGGCGCTTAATATCCAAGACAGCCCCAGGGCCATGGATCCCAGGCCGATACCCATAATCGGTAGGGAAACAAGCCATTTCAACGTGGGTTCAGTCACGTGTTTTCCCCTTCAGCGGGCTGGTAATTTTCTTGAAACAAGCGAAATCAGGGCTCGACGCGTGGATGAATAATCGTATCCCCGGCCACAATGCCAAGTTCTGCCGCCCGGCCGCCGGGGATTTCGAATACAAACCGCACCGGTTCCCCCGAAGGGATCGACGTCAGGTCCCGGGGCACTGCATCGGGGTGAACCCGAACAATCGTCCCGTTGGCTTTGATAAACAGCAAATCAAGAGAGATGACCGTATTCTGCATCCAGAACGATCTGGGCGCCTCGTCGAAAAAATCAAACAACATGCCCGCGTCGGGCGCCAGCTCTGTGCGGAACATAAGCCCGCGGTTACGGGACTGATTGTCCTCCGCAATTTCGATATTGAACACGAATTCGCCGGCCGCGCTTTTAATGGTCAGAACGTTTTGATCAGCGGCGGGCTGCCCGGCGCAGGCGCTCAGCGTTACAGCGCCAATAACAACCCATGCGAACAACGCCAGAAACTTTTTGAACTGCAATGTAACCAATCCGCTTTTTGTGACCTGTCCGTCACCGGCCCGAAGAGAAAAGGCCTAATGAGAAGACGGCGCTCCGCCCCACCCGTCGGGTCGAATTTCGGCCACCATAAGCCCTTTTGGTCCATTTCCATAGCGCACAAGCACAAATTGACCGGGCCGCAGTTCGGTCAGCCCATACCGGCGAAGGGTTTCCATATGTATAAATACATCCGGGTGCCCCTCCCCCGCAGACAGGAAGCCAAACCCGCGTATCCGGTTGAACCATTTCACCTCGAGCCGCTCAAGCTGAGAGGTTGGCTCAACCACAACGTGTGTCCGCGCCGCTGGCATTTGAGCGGAATGTTTGGCCGTGGTTTCATCCATTGAGAGAATTCGAAACGCCTGCAGGCCGCCCGGCCGGTGCAACGCTTCGCACACAACCCGCGCCCCTTCGTAAGCTGTCTGGTACCCGTCCCGCCGCAAGCAGGTGACATGAACGAGCACGTCGGGCATGCCATTGTCGGGGACAATGAAACCAAAGCCCTTTGACACGTCAAACCATTTGATGGCCCCGACAATTTCAATCGCCTCAAGCTCGGAACCGGCGCCCGGCCCGTGGGCCTCGCCGATTTCAGGCTCTACGTTCTCGCTGACCCGACCTTCCGGCAGGCCGCCGTCGAATGGTGAATTCGCCCCCATGGTGCTACGCCTCGTTTGAACTTCGCCCCGCCGCTTGCGAGGTGCACTCGTACACTTGGCCTATACTGTGTCCGATTCAGTACCAAATGTTAAGCGGTGCCGGGCGGAATGTGAATTGCGGGCGCAAACTGTTGCAGAAATGTTCGCACCGGCACCCAAAGCGCCGCCTGCTCGGTCATAAAACACCCCTGCCCAGCCTTCAAAACATCTGCCGCCCGCCCGTCGAACATGGCAACTCCTGAACCTGCGGTTGCCAATTTCACCGGCACAGTGCGAAAATCGATTCGCCAATCCGGCCTGGGCAATCCGGGACACTCGATTGCACCGAAAGGAGACGATCATGCAGTTTTTACACACCATGGTTCGCGTCAGCGATATTGACGAAAGCCTGAAGTTTTATTGTGACGGGCTCGGTCTGAAGGAAACCCGACGCCATGAAAACGAGAAAGCCAGATACACCCTGGTTTTCCTTGGCGCGCCCGGCGACGACGGCGGGGAAATTGAACTGACCTACAACTGGGGCGAGCGTGGCTATAGCGGCGGGCGCAACTTCGGTCATCTGGCCTACCGGGTGGAAAATATCTACGATCTTTGCCGCCACCTCATGGATATGGGGGTGGTCATCAACCGCCCGCCCCGGGACGGGCACATGGCATTTGTGCGTTCTCCTGATGGAATATCCATCGAACTGCTGCAAAAAGACGGCCCCCTGCCCCAGCAGGAACCCTGGGCGTCCATGGCCAATACCGGAGAGTGGTAAGCGATGGCTGTGCAATAATCTTCAGGTTTCATTAACCGAGGATTTTGACCGCCCATTATCGTTATCACGATAGGTTCGGCCCGGTATCTGGTGCACATTTTCAGGGCTGGCCGTGCGTTCCCCCGTTTTTGCAATGTTTGGTGCGTTGTTCTTGTCCGGCTGCGTCGGGTTAACCAGCCTGAACAGCGTACGCTACGAGACCAAATACGGGGTTTACGTTGAGACCAGTGCGGTTTCCACCGCGTGCCTGACACCCCGGGTCCGCCTGGCCCTCAAGGCAACAGAGCGCAAGTTCAACCAGCCGGCAGTGGTCACCTCGGGCTATCGGTCCCCCTGGCGCAATGGTTCAGTAGGGGGCGCCCGCAAGAGCTTGCACATGAAATGCCAGGCCGTTGATGTGTTCGTACCCGGAGTTTCAAAAGCCCGCCTGATAAAGTTCATGCGCCGGCAATCGGTGGTTGGTGGCATTGGCTGTTATCCGGGCCGCAAATTCATTCATATTGACGTCCGAAAACGCCCGGCCGGCGCCGCCGGACCCCTCATGTTCTCCGGGTGTTAAGCAATGACGGGCGAACAAAATATCGACGTCACGATTTTTGGCAAAATCACCGCTTGCCTCAAATCCAGTGGCACCCTATAGGAAAGCCCGCGCCAGCGCCCTTCGTCTAGTGGTCTAGGACGCCGCCCTTTCACGGCGGAAACACGGGTTCGAGTCCCGTAGGGCGCGCCATTCTTTCCTCTCACGCCGAGTGGCTTTGTTTTCGCTCACGGCTATTTCGGTGCTGCGCACCGAGCCTGCGACGGCGCGGCCTGTTCGGCCGGCTCGCGTTAAAGCTCGCTGAACTCCGGGTTTGAGATAAGGGCGGCTCTTTTTCCCCTCGCGCCGGGTGGCTGGTCGCATAACGGCTCGCACCTCGCCGGGGCGGGTTTTTGCAAAAAAATCGAGCCACCGGTTTGGGCAAACCTTAACCATGGGGCCAGAAAAGGGCCGATGACGGGGCACACGTTCGGCATATTGAATAATATTGGCTGCCAGAATGGGGTGGTGATCTTACCCCCAACCACGGATTTGCACGCCAATGTCCAGCCCAGCCGCCGCCTCCCGCCCTTCGCGGGCCATCCGCGATGATGCCGGGGTTCGTTCATCTGACGGCGAACTGGAATGTACGGTTGTTGCGGGCGCGCTGTGGGACCGGCTGGTGGCGGGTTTTGACGGTGTGTGTCAGGAACAGCTGCACGCCTTTGCCGCCAGCCGCTGGCCGGGCATGGATATTGAACCGTTGCTGTTTCGGCAGCACGGGCGCGTGGTTGGCGGCTGTCTGGTTTTGATCCGGAAATTTCCTGCCGGGCTGGGGGGATTTGCGGTGGTCAAATGGGGCCCGGTGCTGGCGGAGAGAAACGGGTCGGGGGCCGAAGAAATCCATTCCGGCATGGTAAGCGAACTCGTTGATCGCTACGCACGTTCAAAGGGGCTGTTTGTTACCATTTTGCCGCGGGCGGTACCGGCCAGCCCCAACCCGGCGAGCACTATTCTGGCCGAGAACGGGTTTTTTCCCGGCTCCAGCCTGCCCTATCCAAACCGCTATTTTGTGCGCATCGACCTAAAAGATACCGAGCAAACGGCCAGTTTCGGGCAAAAATGGCGCTACCATTTGAAAAAATCGCGCCAGAACACGCTGACCTTCAGTCGGCGCGAACCGGCCGATCTGGAGATTTTCAACAATCTTTATTCGGCCATGACCGAGCGCAAGCGCTTTCCCGACTACTCGGCCTTTTCGACCCTGAATGAACTGTTTGCCTGTGAGGACCCCCGGTTGCGCCCGGAGCTGTTTTTTGTCCATTGCGGGGGTGTGCCGGTGGCAGGGGCGATCGTATTTACCGCCGGGGACACGGCGGTTTATCTGTACGGGGCCACAGCCAACGATGCGCTGCCCCTGCGGGCGGGCTATTTCATGCAGGCGGAAATCATCCGGTGGCTGCGCGAGAACACCGGCGCGGGCTGGTATGATCTGGGGGGCACCGACGGCTATGATGGCCTGCACCGCTTCAAAAGCGGGATGGCCGGCAAGGCGGGCGCCATCGAGCCGGTGCCGGCGGTCATGCATTTTGCGCCTAACACCTGGTCAAAACTGATCGGTCTTGGCGTATACGGCGCCCGGGACTTCAAATCGAACCTGACCCGGCGAATCAATTCCCTTCGAGCCGGCAGGTAAGGCAACCCATGGCAAGCTCTGCGCGGATTTTAGGCAAATCGGCGATTATATTCGGCGTCCGGCTGGGGGGCGCCGGCGTGCTGTTTTTAGCCCAGTTGCTGATCTCACGCGCGTGGGGTGCCCAATCCCTGGGGCAGTATCTGCTGTTTGTGGCGGTGCTTAATCTGCTGGCGGTGGCGCTGCCGCTGGGGTTTCAGGTCGTCGGATCGTATTTTTCGGCCGAATATGCCACCGCCGGACAGGGCCGTTTGTTGCGCGCATTTGTCCGCCGTGCCGGGCTGCATATCGCCGGGGTCAGTGCCTTACTGGTGGTTATTCTCGGGGTTCTGGCCATCTCCGGCATTACGGATCATACCTCGGATACGATCTGGCTGGCGGTGCTTTACGACAATCGGTGGGTGCTGGTGGCGGGGGCGGCGGCGTTGTCGGTGACATTCGTGTGTGGCGGTTTGCTGGTGGGGTTGCGCCAGCCCTTTTTGGCTTTCGGGCCGGACACGGCGTTGCGCCCGCTGGGAATTCTCGGTGTGGTGGGGTTTGGAATTTCCGCCGGCATCGGGGCGCCGGAAGCCATCGGTTTTATCGGCATGGGGCTGGTGGCCATCCTGTGGTTCAATGCGGCGCTGCATGTGTGGCTGACGCTACGCGCCATGGCACCAATCTCCGCCGGTGAGCCGGTTCCGGACAGCGAACGGCGCCGCTGGTGGCGATTTGCCCTGCCGTGGGTGGTCATTATGGTGGCCACCGATTTCATGTTCGACATTGATCTGCTGGTCCTGGCCTTGCTGCTCGACGTGGAGCAACTGGCCGTTTTCGGGGTTAGTGTGCGGTTTTTCCTGTTGGCTGTGTTTGGGATTGGTGCGGTCTATGCGGTGTTTTTGCCCGACTTTTATGCCGACGATGCCCGGGCCGACCGGGACGGGTTTGCCAGACGGGTGGGGCAGGCCAACAGGCTGGCGCTGGGCCTGGCCGGATTGAGTTTTGTGGGCGCGCTGGTGCTCGGGCCACTGGCCCTTTCACTTTTCGGGCCGGGGTTTGCCAAAGGGTACCCGGTGTTGCTGATCCTTTTTGCCGGGTTGGCCCTGCGGCCGATATTCGGGCCGGCCAATCTTGTCCTGTCGTTAAAGGACCGGCCCCATGTCACGCTACCGGTGGCGGTTGGCGGTCTGGCGGGGCTGATCGGGCTGAATTTCGTGTTGGTGCCCATGTTCGGGATCGTTGGCGCGGCGCTGGCCGCGGTTGCGGCCATGGTGATCTGGTCCGCGGGCTGGTGGTTCATGTGCCGGCGCATTACCGGCATCGATGTGGCAATCTGGGCGCGAACTCGCGGCGACAGGCCGGACCGGGCTGAAAATGTGCAAGCGGTGCTTAAAGATTAGATCCGCCCCAAAAGACTAGGCACGCCCTAAAAGACTAGGCACGCCCTAAAAGACCTGCCAGTTTCTGTTTGATCCGTCCGGCGCGGCCTTTGACAAACCCGAATTCGTAATCGGGGCTGGTTTTTTCGAGCATGATTTCAAACATGAGGTAATCCTGGCCAAAAATGTGGTTGTCAAGGGCTGCCACCTGGCGCCAGCCATGACGGCGCATCAATAAAAGGGCCACCCGGTTATCTGTGCGGGCGAGGGTGACCAGTTTGTGCCACTGGCCATTGTCGAACCGGGTCCGGTAGCTGGTCAGCAACAGGTGGGCGAGGCGGCTTTGGCGAAATCGGGGCAGGATATACGACCAGTATAAAAACAACGCTCCGCAGTCGGGCCCGGAAATCTGAAAACCGGCCCGCTGGTTTTCCACCATGGCAATGCGGATAAACCAGGGGTCCAGAGCATGCAGATGGGCTAAAAACACCGGCGACATGCGCTGGATTTCCCATCGTTTGAACGTGTCGTTGTAGACATCGGTTTCGGCAATGGCGCCCATGAGCGTTTTGTGAACCCAGTCCAGATCGGCGGTTGTTGCCGCCCGGACGTCAAGTTGATCTGAGGGCTGTTCGGTCATTTATGCCAACGGTTCCGGGTTAAAAATGCACACGGGTCAAATGCTAGCATCTTGAGGTTTCCGATCCGTTGCCGTTGCACAATGAAACAATCTGGCCGGCAACCGCGCCGATTGATGCCGGTTGGCGACCCCGGAAATCAACCCGCCTTGATCGCGCCATCAAGTTAACGCCTAACGGGGGCTCTGGTTTGAGTTTTCGGGAATAGCGTCGTGAAATCAATGATATATGGGTTTGTGCGTCCGGGTATTGTGGCGCTCGGGGTATTTGGTGCCGTTTTGGGATCTGGTGCCGCAATGGCCCAAAGCCTTGCGCAAATGGCGGGGCAAATGGTTGTGGTGGGGTTTCAGGGTGACCGGATCAGTGATCCGGGTCCGCAAAAGCTGGTGGGCATGATCGCGCGGGGCGAGCTGGGGGGCGTTATGTATTTGCGCCCCAATGTCACCTCGCTGGAGCGGGTGCGGGCCATGAATGAAGCCTTTCTGGCGGCCCGACCGGATCTGGTGCCGCTCGTTACCATAGATCAGGAAGGGGGCCGGGTGGAGCGTCTGACCCGGGATGTGGGTTTTGAAGAAATCCCAAATGCCACCTGGATGGCCGCCAACCGGAGCCCGCAACAGGCCGAAGCTATTTATCACGCCATGGGGGACCGGCTGGCCCGACTGGGGTTTAACCTCAATTTCGGGCCGGTGGTCGATCTGGCCCTTAAACGCAATCAGGTGATTGTTCTCAACCAACGCGCCTATGGCGCCAATCCGCAAACCGTAACCGACTACGCCCGGGCCTTTGTGCGCGGGCAGGCCAGTGCCGGTATTGCCACGGCGCTTAAACATTTCCCCGGCCACGGGTCGAGCGAGGGCGATACCCACAAGGGGTTCGTCGATGTATCGAGGACCTGGGATCCGATCGAACTGGAGCCCTACCGGGCGCTTTTTGCCAGCAATGACGCTGATATGGTGATGGCCGCCCATGTTTACCTGTCCAGCCTGGACGATGGAACCGGCGCCCCCGTTTCTTTGTCGGCGCCGGCGATTGAAGGGCTGTTGCGGGGTGACATGGGGTTTGACGGGGTGGTGATTACCGACGATCTGGAAATGGCGGCAATTGCCGACTCTTATTCCATGCGCGAGCGGGTGGTGCGTGCGGTTCGGGCGGGAAACGATATCCTGTTGTTTTCCAACACCACAGAACCGTCCATGGAACTGCCGGGGCAGATCGTGCGTATTTTACTCGCCGAGGCCGAGACCGACCCGGAATTTGCCGCCCGGATTGCCCAAAGCTACAATCGTATCGTCGCATTCAAGGCTAACATGGGTGCCGGGCAATAAATTTTGTTGCCCTCTTTATATGTCAGTATTATTGACCTATAATGTGGAATGCTTCCCACCGCCGTAGTCAGTTTTCTGTTGCTTGCCGTACCGACGCTTTTTACGCCGGGGCCGAACAATATCATGCTGATGACCTCGGCGGCCACGTTCGGGGTGCGGCGCACACTGCCCCATGCGGCGGGGATCGTGGTTGGTTTTCCCACCATGGTGCTCATGGTCGGGCTGGGTGTGGGGCAGCTTTTTGTCGCATTTCCTTGGTTGAGCACAGCGCTGCGTTATGCCGCTGTGGTTTATTTTTTGTGGATGGCGTGGAATCTGATCGGTATTCGGATGGCCCGAGGCACCGCCAGCGGCCGGCCCATGCGGTTTTACGAAGCAGCGCTTTTTCAGTGGATCAACCCCAAGGCCTGGGCCATGGCCACCAGCTATGTCGGGGCGCTGATGGTGGATGGCGAGGGGCGGTTGGCTTCACTGGTGTGGATTACCGGGGGAGTTCTGGCGCTGGCGCCGTTCTCGTGCCTGGTGTGGGTGCTGTTCGGCCAGCAACTGGCCCGAGTGCTCACACGGGGAAATATGGAAAAGGTGCTCGGGGCGATCCTTGCGGTGTTAATGATCGCGGCGGCGGTGCTTGTATTCCTTGAACCTTAGGCATAGGTTTTCCAGTTCGGTGGCCACAAAAATGCCGCCCGGCCGGCACATAAAAGCCGGGGTCCGGTGCGCCGGGAACGGATTTAGGCGGGAAACTCCATAGATGGTCGAGACTGGCGAAGTCCGTCAAATCAAGTCGCTGTTCATTTCCGATGTGCATCTGGGCATGAAAGCGATCCGGGTGCAGCAACTGATCAATTTCCTGAACGCCCACAAGACCGAAACCATTTACCTGGTAGGCGATTTTCTCGATGGCTGGCGGCTGGCTCGCAATTGGCACTGGCCGGAGGTCAACAATCAACTGATCCAAAAACTGTTTGAGATGGCCAGTCAGGGCACACGGATCGTATATCTGCCGGGCAATCACGACGAATTCCTGCGCGAATATCTCGGTACCCATTTCGGAGATATCGAAATCGTCGATTCCACCATCCACCATGCTGCCGATGGCAAGCGCTATCTGGTTATTCACGGCGATCAGTTTGATGTGGTGGTGCTGCATGCAAAATGGCTGGCGCATCTGGGCGACTGGGCTTATCGCAGCGCCCTGGCGATCAACGGCGTGGTCAACTGGGTGCGCCGGCGGATGGGTCTAAGCTACTGGTCGCTTTCGGCCTGGGCCAAGCACAAGGTGAAAAACGCGGTCAGCTTTATCGGCCGGTTCGAGGAAGCGCTGGCTCACGAAGCGGAGCGGGCCCAAGTGGACGGGGTTATTTGCGGCCATATCCACCATGCCGACATGCATGAAAGTTACGGGACGCGATACATCAATACCGGCGACTGGGTGGAGAGTTGCACCGCGGTGGTGGAGAATCCCGATGGCCGGTTCGAGTTGATCACCTGGAAAGACAAGATCGCCCGGCCCACCCGCCGCCGCGCCCGCAAGTCCAAGGCTGCGGCGTAGGGGCGGGCTTGCTAAATCCGGCCGGCAGGCGCATTAGACAATTCTGGCATTTTTGATTCAAAGAGCAAACCGGCGATGGCTATGCCTGTCCGCGAACGGCTGGCTACGCCGGAATTTCGCACCGCCCTTTTTTATTCCGTCTCCATGTCTACCGCGGCGATTTCCAACCCGTTTTTAGGCCTGTGGCTGGATGCGAAAGGCATTGGCGCGGCCCAGATCGGCACCTTAAATGCCGTGCCCATATTTGTCATGATTTTGCTCAATGTGGTCGTTGGACGCGTGGCGGATCGGGCTTCGGACTGGCGCCAGGTCATCGTGATCGGGGCCCTGCTGGCGGCGGTGACACCGCTGGCACTCTTTCTGGCCACGGATTTCTGGACCATTCTGGTGCTGTGGGCGCTGGTGATCATTCCTGTTCAGGCCCTTGTTCCGGTTCTTGATGCTGCTGCCATGCGCATGACCCGGCGGCGGGGAAGCGAATTTGCGCTGGTGCGGGTGTGGGGCACCATCGGCTTTGTGATTGTAACGTTTCTTGCCGGTCTGGTCATTCAGGCGGGTGGGATTGGCACGTTTGTGCCCATGATTGTTTTTGTCGCCCTGGTCCGGGGCGTTGTCGCATTGTCATTGCCGAATTTCCGGGCCACAGGCGGCGCCGGGCCGGTGGCCGAAACGGTTGGGCCGGTGTTCGAGACGGCGACCGATATTCCGCACATTGCACGCCGCTTTTCAGATTTCTGGCGGCCCTGGTTTTTCCTGCCTCTGGTGGGGACGGCGCTGTTACAGGCCAGCCACATGATGCAAATGGCCTTCGGGGCGCTGTTGTGGAGCCAGGCCGGAATAGCCGACTGGCAGATCGGCGTGTTGTGGGCGCTGGGGCCGGTGAGTGAGATATTCAGCATGTTGTACTTTAACCGGTTGTCGCGACGCTTTTCGGCCCGGCACCTGTTGCTGTGGGCGAGTATTCTCGGTGTTGTGCGCTGGGCCGGGTTCGCCCTTACGCCGCCGCTCTGGGGGTATGGGCTGCTGCAGATACTGCACCTGGCAACCTTCGGGCTGGCCTATCTTGGGACCGTCAGTTTTATCGCCAACTGGACCCACGAGAATATCGCCGCCGAGGCCCAGGGCTTTTTCATGATGATCCGGCAAATCGCGATCGTTGCGGCTCTGGCCGGATTTGGGTTTCTGGTGGCCGAAATTTCCACCGACGCTTTCTGGGTTGCATCCGCCGTATCGGGGGTAGCGGCGTTGTGCATCGCCGCTTCACTGGTGTTGATGAGCCCGAAAAAGGAAATGGAAGCGCGGGTTTAGGACAAGATTCCAGACTGCGTCATGTTTTGATAGAATCAAAAACCGCAGTCTACTTCTTTGTTGCCGCGTGTCATTTGTCCGATAACCGGTACCCACTTATCGGTGACACGCTCTTTTTCACCGCGTGTCAATTATTCCGATAACCGGTACCCACTTATCGGTGACACGCTCTAGTCCAGTCTGGAACTGGCGTGGGACAACATTGTGTAAACGCGCCCCTGGTCTGATACCAGCAACTCCAGGCTCCTGTTGATCCCGTCCGCGCCGCCGGTCACCTCGTTCAGGGTGACTTCAAATTCGACCATGAAGGTGTTGGCGGCATCGGCAAACTCGGGCTCGCGGCGAATGCGTTTACGCACATCGTCATAGGTACCCTGGCCGGAAAGCGTGTAGATGCGGCGGGAAAATGCGCCCTGTTCGCCCATGCGATAGCGCTTCCATGCCTCGGTGAGAACCGGCACATCAAAG
This sequence comes from Alphaproteobacteria bacterium, assembly GCA_013152625.1. Classification (GTDB taxonomy): domain Bacteria; phylum Pseudomonadota; class Alphaproteobacteria; order Rhizobiales; family Devosiaceae; genus JAADFY01. Next base: position 5,507 of record JAADFY010000034.1, on the reverse strand, counting down.
GCGCGGTTGATCTCAAGGCTCATGCCGGTCAGGGATATGCCGGAACTGGCATCTGCGGCGCTGGCGAGCTGGTTGGCCGATGCGTTGCGCAAAAGATCACGCAGCCAGCCATCGCTTTCACTTTTGGCTGCGGTGGTGGACCCGGCGGGGGCGGGCTTGGCGGCCAGGCTGTCGCCGATGGATTTGCGTTGTGGACCGGGGCCGACGGCAGCGCGGGCTGTTTTGGCCGGCGGGGCGGCGGCGGGCTTGGCATTTGACGCGGCGGGCGTGCTACCGGCGGTTGGTGTGCCTGCGGTGGGGGTGGCCGGCGTTGCCGGGCGGACCACATTGCCCGAATGGGCGCGTGAATTGGACAGATCATGGGAGGCAGGTTGCGAGCGAACAATCGAATTTAGCTCATTGAGCGCCTCGATCTGTTCGGCAACCACCCGGCGCATGGCGGCGGCGCTGGCCCGGGTTTCCTCTGGCAACTCTATGACTGAGCGTTTGATTTCGTTGCGGGCAGCTTCCAGCTCCTTGCCGATTTCGGCGGCGGTTTCGCGCATGGACTGGGCCGAGTCGGCAAAGTGGTCGTTGGCGTCGCGAATGGCAGCCTGCAATTCACTGGCCAGGCTGACCTGGGTTTCGCGCAAGCGAGCGGTGACTTTTTCGCTCTCGCCGCTGGCCGCTTCGGCAACATTTTTCAGATTGTCGGTCAGGGTCTCGGCGGAGGCGCGCACGGTTTCTTCCATGGCCCGCTGGGATATGGCAATGCGGTCCTCGGTCTGGGAGACCGTGTCGGTGAGATTGACCGAGAAAGTCTTGAGCTTGGCGTCAATATCGTCCGCCCGCACCGTAAACCCGGAGACCAGCGCCTCCATGGCGGTGCGCCCTTCCTCAAGGGTTGAAACGGTAACCAGACCGGCGTCGGACAGCTCCCGGGCCGCACCGGAAAACCCTGCGGTCTGATCGGCCAGCGTGGTTTTGATGGTCTGAAGTTCCTCGGCCAGCTGGGTTATGGTGGACCGCAATTCGGAGACATGATCGTTCATCATGCGCCCGGCCTCGTGGGTATCGGATACCGCTTCCATGACCGTCTGGGCGTAGGTCGAGGTGTGCCGGCCAACACTGGATTCCAGTTCGGCAAGATTGGTGGTGGCCGTGTCGAGTACCTGTTGCAGCAGGGTGTTGGAGTCGTTGAGTTTTTCCAATGCGCCTGTGACTTCGGTGGTAATGCGCCCGGTGGACGTGGACATGAGATCCTCGGCCTCATTGGCCGACAGCTCGAGGGCGGCCCGCAGAATATTGCCGTGGCTCTTGAGTGAGGAATCCAGCTCGGTTGTGCGCGTTTCGATGAGTTCGGACAGGGTTTTGGACTGTTGATCGATGGTCCCGGTCAGTTCAGAGGATTTGTCGTCAACCATGGCGGCGAACCTGTCTGCCTGTGCGCCCAGCGAAGCGGTGATGTCACTGGTGCGCTCTTCAACGATCGAAGCGAAAATCGCTGCACGGGCGGCCAGTGAATTGTTCACTTCGGTGGTGCCGGCATCGACCAATTCGTTAAAGCGGTCAGCATGGGCACTCAATGTGTCGTTAATTTGCGATGTGCCGGATTTGACCAGATCATTAAAGCCGCTGGTCTGGGTGCTCAATGTGTCGTTGATCTGCGAGGTGCCGGATTTGACCAGTTCATTAAAGCCGCTGGCATGGGTGCTCAATGTGTCGTTGATTTGTGATGTGCCGGATATGACCAGTTCGTTAAAGCCACTGGCCTGGGCGCTTAAGGTTTCGGTGAGCTCAGAGGTGCCGGATTTGACCAGTTCGTTAAAGCGGTCCGAGCGGGTCTTGAGGGTCTCGTTGATCTCGATCGTGCCGCTGTCCACCAGCTTGGCGAAGGCTTCGGTCTGACTGGCCAGGGCGCTGGTGACCCCGGCGACTTTTTCGTCGATCAGAGTGGAGAACACCGATGAATGGTTCTGGACCGCTTCGCTGATCGAACTGGTCTTGGTCTCGACAAGCTGGGTAAATGTATCGCTTTGCAGGGCAACCACCGATTGAAGGGCCTCGGCTTTTTCGGTCAGTTCCCTGGCTGCAGCCGGGGCGCGGGTGCCCACCAGTTCATCCACGGTACGCGCGGCAATACCAAGTTGTTCAAGTGCCTGGCCGACAACCGTTTCCATGCGGGCGGCCGAATGCTCGACACTGGTGGTCAGGTGCGTTGCCAGCCCGGTAACCTTGTCGTTGACCAGCCCTTCAATAGTTGCGGCACCGGATTCAAGATCCTTGACGGACGTGGAGACGGTCTTGCCGATCGTGTCATTCAAGGTGGTCAGGCGATCTGCTGCGATTTCCACCCGGGAAGTTATGGCTTCGGGCAGGGTGCCGAGCTTGGCGTCCACGGTGTGCAGCACCCGGTGAACGGATGTATCCAGTCGCTGCTCGACCGTGCCGAGGTGCTCGTCGATCCGGTCGGCCATGGAGGTGGCATTGGCGGTCAGAATTTCACTGGACCGGCTCACTGTTGTCTCGACCGTGGTGGCGAGAGCGTCGGCGCTTTTTTCAATGGAGGTGGCCGCGAGGGTGAACTTGGCCGCGACCCCCTGTTCGGCGTCGGTGATGCGATTGACGGCCTGCTCGATACCCAGTCCGAGATTGGTGTTTACCTCGGTGACTTTTTGCTCGATGAGCTCGGAGACATGGTTGGTGCGGGTGTCGATGGTTTCCACCACATTGCGCAGGCTGACATCGACCCGGCTTCTAAATTCATCGCTGGAGCGCTCAAAGGAATTGGCAAATTCCTCGGTGTGGGTGGTCATCAGCGTATTCAGGGTTTCGGCGCGCTCCTTGAGTTCGTTCTCGAGCAACTCGGCGCTGTGGGTAATGGCGTTCTGGTGATGATTGAGGGTGTTGATCAGGCGGTCGCCCTTTTCGCCAACAATCTCGTTCATTTGTCCCACACGCTCATCGAGCACGCCGGTGATTTCCTCGGCCCGGATGGCCAGGCGGGAGATATTGTCATGGCCGGCGTCCAGAAATGCGGTCCGGGCCTTTTCGGTGTTGTCCTCGATGGCGGTGTTCATCTCGATCACCGCAGTCTGGATGCGGCTTTCAAGGTTGTTGGACTGGATGGCAAAAACTTCGTCAAACCGGTCGCCAATGGCAGCAAGGGTTGCGGATGCGGCGTCTGCTTTTTCAGCGATGTCACCGGAAAGCCGGCCGCCGACATTGGTCAGACGCTCCGAGATCTCATCGGCACGCAGGGTCAGGTCACCAAGAATCGATTCTCCCGATGCGCGCAGTATGCTGCCCAGCATCGCCGATTTCTGCTCGAACTCGGCAGTCATGCCGGTGCTGCCCTCATTCAAGGTGCGATTGAGTTCAGCGGTACGCGAGGCCAGAATTTCGTTGATGGCATCCACACGATGGTCCATCAGCTTGGTGATTTCTTCCGAGCGCTCGCCAACGATTTGCGAGAACGCATCGGTCTTTTCCACCAGGGTGCCTTCGACAAGTCCGCCCATATTCTCAAGGGCGGCAATAATCTGGTCAGACCGCTCGGTCAGGCGCCCGGTCAGGTCGGTGGAGATAGAATTGAGCTGTTCGGCCAGCGCGACCCCGACGGTCTGCATATCTCCGGCAAACGTGCGGTGGGCATTGGCGATGGCGTCCCGGACCTGCTCGGAATTGGTAAACACCGCTTCACGCTGGGAAGACAGCTCGTCAATGAGAATACGCATCCGTGATTCATTATCGGAATACGAGCGTTCGAGGGAATTGACCTCGTTGTGAACCATGACCTCAATTTCCGAGGCCCGGGACAGGGCGCGCTCCAGCCCGTCGCCAATGGCGTTGACTTCCCGGCGCACGGCCTGGGCCACGGTGGTGATCTGGCGGGTGGCGGTGGTTTCGGGCTCGGCCAGGCGCATGGCGGCCTGGGTCATGGAATTGGCGGCAATGCGCAGGTCCTGGGCCCGGCGCATCAGGAAGGCGAGGGCATAAAAACCCATGATCGGCATGACCAGAATGGCCACGAAACC
>JAADFY010000034.1:0-1475 GCA_013152625.1 Alphaproteobacteria bacterium | reverse complement strand
TGCAAAAACCGGACAAATGCCTCGGAGGAACTAAACGAAGTACCGTAGCGAAAACTGCCCAGGGTAAGGACGCCAAAGGCCCAGACAATGGAGGCAACAAGGGCAAACCAGAACGGGCCGGCCGATGAACGCGACTGCAAGGAATATAACAGGCCGCCAGCGAGGCCACGATCCTCGTTAGCGGTTCTGGCGGTGCGGCGGGCAATTTTTTCAGCCGAGAGCAATCGATCGGACGGCTTGGCAGATTGACCGCGTGCCGTTCGCTGGCCGGGACGGGCGGGGCCGCCTTCGTTCATTCCGGCATGGAGGGCATCTTCAACAGCAGAGAACGCAAGTGTCTCCGGGTCGCGCGAAACCGGCTTGGGTTTGTTGGCCATACTCTTTACAATCCTTAACGTCCGCACTCATCATTGCGGGCGGAAACGGTGAGCCTTGCAAACCCCGGCATTTACATGCCGAGAGACAACGGGCTTTCGCCCGCAGCAAACACCTGAATTCCGTCAGAACTTGGACAGTCCCCAGGCCGTCACCGACGCCGCCGCGCGTTGGTCGCATACCTTATACACAATTTGGGCATGCGCCTGACACTATCTTTAAGAAATCGTTAACGCACAAGATTCGATTTGCCGGCGTGCACACTCTTGTAGGCAAACGCTTGACACTGCGGGAGAATTTTTCGCCGGACACAGCCTTAATGGGGTGTTCATGCCCCGGGGTGTAAACTGCATAAAATGCCGTTTACGGAACCTTGGGATTCCATGACCGCCGGTGGTTGTCCGGTGAAGAATTGAACAGGTTTCAAATTTGGCCACAATCCTTGTGGCTGGCGCGGGGTCTGGACCGGGAACCGGCTTGCGGTCCTGGCTCTTCCAAACGGGAAGCTGTGCAATGGTACATGTGGCAATAAACGGACAAAATCGTGCGGCTGGAAACGCCCGGCGCCAGCGACGACCGGTTGATCTGGTTTTTCTGGCCCGCCAGACCATGGGCGACCGGGTACTTGAGTGTGATGTGCTGGCTATGTTTGACCATCAGATCAACGCCCATATGATCCGTATCCGCCAAGCCAAAGACCCCGGAGAATTGGCGAACTTACTGAGTGCCCTGAAGGGCTGCGCCCTCGGTGTCGGGGCATCAGCGATTGCCGAGTTGGCCAGCGAAGCCGAAAAAGCCCTGGCGGCAAATTCGGCCCGGTCCGATGAGGCCATCGACGATGTGGCCATGGCCGTGCACGAGGCGTCGGTCTATGTCGGCGATCTGCTTGCGGGCTAGGTTTGGACTCTCTTTTATGTCTCACGGCCTATTCGGTGCTACGCACCGGGCCTGCGACGGCGCGGCCTAAACGGCCGGCTCGCGTTGAAGCTCGCTGAGCTTGCGGTCAGAGAGTTCGCTTTGGGCCTTTGGAATTCGGCACTTCCCTCTTGTTTTCGCTCACGGCTAATCCGCCTTCGGCGGGGCGGACACTTTAATGGCGG
>JAADFY010000033.1 GCA_013152625.1 Alphaproteobacteria bacterium | reverse complement strand
GCTCACACCAGGAGCGCCCAGACCATTGCCGCAGAGGTATCACTGGTTGAGGCCCTGGGATCGGAAACCATTGTCCATTCACACACCGCTTCCGGACAGCAATATCTGATCGTTATTTCCGGCCAGAAGAACGTTGAAAAGGGGGCCGAAATTCATCTCGCGTTCAACCATGCAGAGCTTCATTTTTTCGGGGCTGATGATGTCCGCCTGGCAACGGGCTGACCGGGCCGCAAATATTTACCGGCAAATTCCAGCATGAGTTGGCGCATTTCACCGCTTTCCGAATGACCGGTTTGCCGCTCACGATAAAGCACCAGCCGGTCGCGGGCGCCCACCCTTGAATAGGCCTCTTCGGTGCTGGCAAATGCATGGCTGACGGCGTCGGGCGGGGTCAGGGGGTCCTGTTCACCAATGCAGATCAGCTGCGGTCTCGGGGCGATAAGGCCGGCGATCTCGCCATTGCTGGCAATATCCAGAAGGCCCGGGATTGTGAGGTAATGGCCATGCAGATCGTGGGCGCCGGTTGCGATCATTTTGGCAAAATCCGCAAAGCAGCACAAATGCATGACGCAGGTAATTCTGTCATCCACAGCGGCCAACCAGTAGCCAAAAGTGGCGCCCATGGATATGCCAAACACACCGATTGAATCTGATCGCACGTCCTCGCGTCCGCTCAGATATGAAACAGCCGACGCCAGTTCTCCAACCATTTGTCCCGCCAGGGATTTGCCGCGCCATGCCAATGCCTTGGTGCGCGAACTTTCGGTCGGCTCCATTCGCTCACCAAATCCGGGCAGGTCGATCATCAGCGTGACATACCCCCGCGCCGCAAAAACAGGACCAAGCGGCCCCTGTAGCGCCGGGCGCCCGTTCAGCAGTTCGCCCGCCCCGATATCATGCCGGTTGCCGTGGGCATGAATGTAAAGAATGGCGGGAACCGGAGCCGCCGCCGGTTCGCCGGTCTCCGTCGGTCTGGTGAGAATTCCGCGAACCTTTTCCCCGTCATCCGTGGCAAAAACCAGCTCTTCGACCACAAAACCATCCCCGGTTCTGGTCCGCTGCGAAACCAGATCGATCGGGTGCTGGCCGATCTCGAACATGTCGCGCAGGTTGCGGGCTGTTGTCGTCAATTGTCTATCTTCTCGACGAGACGTTTTTTGTCTTCAGGGCAGGGGGGGGTGTCAGATCATTTCGCCATTAAAACACCCTGGCGGCCTTCCGGCAAATGCCAGGCGCCCGCTAATGGCAGGTCAAAGGCAACGCTGTCTCCGATCTCATATCTCTTGTCGGTTGCCGGGGTTGTTGCTTTGATCTGCCCCAGCGCCGCCTCGATGACATATTCGCGTTGCTCACCGGCGAAAGCCACGCCGGTTACGGTGCCCTCATAGGGGCCTTTGCCCACAACAACCGCCCCCGGTCGCCAGGCCAGATGACCGTCTTGTGCTTCAAATGTGCCCGCCAGAGAACCCTTGTTGCCGACAATGCCAGCGTCTGAAACGGCAAAAATATTTTCAAACCCGAAAAAATCTGCCGCAAACTTTGACGCCGGTTTGTTGTACAGCTCATCGGCGGTGCCAAGTTGCTCGATCACCCCCTCCTTCATCAAAACGATACGGTCGGCCAACGCCAGCGCCTCGGCCTGATCATGGGTGACAAAAACCATGGTAATGCCGGTTTCCCGTTGCAGGCGCTGCAATTCCGTCCGCATTTCCAGCCGCAATCTCGCATCGAGGTTGGATAAGGGCTCATCGAGTAACAGCACTTTGGGCTCCATGACCAGCGAGCGGGACAGGGACAGTCGCTGCTGCTGGCCGCCGGACATTTCTGCCGGTTTTCTGGCCGCCAGATGCGCCAGGCCAACCGTGTTCAGGCCGTGTTCCACCCGGCTCGTGACCTCCAGATTATCCATTTTTTTCAGCCGCAACCCGAAGGCGACATTTTCAAATGCCGAAAGGTGGGGAAAAAGTGCATAGGACTGAAAGACCAGCCCGATCCCGCGCTTGTTGGCCGGCGTTCGCGTCACGTCGGTCCCGTCGATGAAAATTTTTCCGGTTTTCGGCGCCATAAGCCCGGCAATGGCCCGCATGGTGGTGGTTTTGCCGCACCCTGAAGGCCCCAGCAAGGCAATCAGTTCCCCCTCGCGGATATCCAGATCCAGTTCGGGCACCACCTCGGTCTGCCCATAGGCCAGCGACAGTTTTTGCAACGACACGAACCGGTCAGACATAGCGAGAAAACCCCAGGAATTTTTCGGCGACAAAAACAATCACCACAGAAAGAAACGCCAACAGGGCGGACAGGGCCGCCACCGACGGGTCAAAGGTGATCTCCATATAGGACAACATGTCGATGGGCAGGGTGCGCACCCCCGGCCCCGACAAAAACAGCGAGACGGGCACCTGATTGAAACTGGTAACGAACCCCAAAATGAAGGCGGCCAGCACGCCGCCCTGGATGTTTGGCAAAACAACCCGGGTAAATGCCCCCACCCGCGAGCACCCCAAAAGGACGGCGGCTTCTTCCATGTCGCTTTCCAGATTGTTCAGGCTCGACAGGACCACACGCACCGCATAGGGCAGAACCAGCGCCGTATGGGCCAGAAACAGGGCCAGGGTAACCGTAAAACCCAGCGGTATTACCAGATAGCGCAACAGGGCCAGCCCGACGATGATGCCGGGCACGATGATCGGTGCCGCCACCACGGTTTTGATCGTCTCGCCGAATGGAATGTCATAGCGGGAAATGGCGTAGGCCGCCGGCACCCCTAAAACCAGCGCCGTTAAGGTGCCAAAGACAGCCAGGAACATCGACAGGGCAAAGCTTTTTTGAAAGCTCTCCACCGTAAAGACCTTGATATACCACTTCAGCGACAGGCCATCGGGGGGAAACGCCAGAAAATCACCCGCCGACATGCCGGCCAGAATGATGATCAGGAACGGCCCGATCAAAAAGGTCAGGGTAAGGCCGATGATCAGTCGTGAGGTCCATTTGGATGTCATATTATTTCCGGGCCGCCGCAATGCGTTTCAAAAGGAGATTCGCGCCAAAACTCATGACGATCAGGATGGTGGCAATAATGCCCGCCGAGACAAAATCATTGGCCACATTGACCCGCTGATATAACAGCGTCTCCAGCATCAGCACCTTGGAGCCCCCCAGAATGGCAGGGGGGATATAGGCGGTCAGCGAGCCGGTAAAGACCAGGGTGCCCCCCATGACCAGCCCGTCCTTGGTCAAGGGCAGGATGACCTTGGTAAAGACCTGAAACCAGTTGGCCCCCAGCACCCGCGCGGCGGGAATGACATCCTTGGGCAGATTTTCCATGGCGCTGACCAGGGAAATGATCATGAGCGGCAGGAAAAGCTGCAATAGCCCCAAAAAGACGGCGGTTTCGGTAAAAAGGATGCGAATGGGCGTATCGCTCAGGCCCAGCCCGACGATGGCGTCGTTGACGATGCCGGTGCGGCCCAGAATGACGATCCAGGCATAGGTGCGCGCCACCGGTGAAATCATCAGTGGCAAAACCACGAGCCCGAACACACGGCCACGGCTTTTGGCGTCCATGTTGACGATGCAGAATGCGCTGGCATAGCCAATGACCGCACTGACCGAGGCCACCAGAAACCCCAGCTTTAGCGTGCGCAGGAAAACCGTCTGGTTGAGCGGTTTTACAGCAAAATCCACATAGCCCTGCAACGACCACTGGCCATCGACCCTGAAGGCCTCGGACAATAGTATCCCCACGGGAAGAAGGAACAATAGAGCCGTGAAAACCGCTGCCGGTAATGCCAGCGCCAGCCCTTCCCGGTTGTTTTGAAACATGAAAGCTGTTTCCGGTCATTGTCGTCACCGGCACCGGACGTATCCGGTGCCGGCAAGGTGTCCTGGAGCGTTTCAACGACGCAGTAAAACTGCCCTAGTTGATAACCTCTTCGTTCCAGCGTTCCAGCCAGGCATCGCGATTATCGATAATCGCCGCCGGGTCCAGCATGTTCAGCGAATTGATCAGATCGGCGCCATAGGTCAGGCTCTCGGCAATCTCGTCGCTGACCACCACCTTGGCGTTGGCCGGGCTGTCCAGTTTGAGTTCTGCAACCCGGGTCTGGACTTCCGTGGACAGCCAGTAATCCATGAACTGATAGGCCAGTTCCTCATTGCCGTTGTCCTTGGTCATGAGCATGACATTCATGCCCCCCGTCTGGCCTTCTTTCGGCTCGGCCCACTTGAAGGGAAAATCCGAACCTGAAAAACGGCTCCAGGCAAACCGGCCCACGGGCGCGGCAATGACTTCTTCCTGCATCATGAGTTGCACCAGCTCCGAAGAGCGGCTGTAAAAGGTTACGATGTCGTCCGCGCTTTCCGCCACCGCGCCAATGGTATCGGCAAAGCTGATGTCATCGTAGCCCAGGGCCTGACCGAGCATGTAAAGGGTCAGCGGCCCTTGCGTGCCGGTGATGTTGGGCAGGGCGACGCGGCCCTTGAGGTCATCGGAAAGCAGATCGGCCCAGCTATCGATGTCCACCAGATCCGAGCGGTAAACGATGGAGGTTGCATAAAACCCGTAGCCCACCGCCATATTGTCGCCGATGGGGTCTTTGGCGGCCTCATAAAGATCATCGTAGCTGGAAAGCTTTGAAACATCCAAAGGCTGAAGCAACCCCTTGCGGGCCAGAGACAGGGCATCCTGGGTGGACATCACCGCCACATCGATGACCGGATTTGCCGCGTTGGCCTCGATCTTGGCCATGCGTTCCACGCTGTTGCCGGTTTCCACGACCACTTCGCAGCCGCAAACCTCCTCGAACGGGTTAAAGACCGCCGCCGTCATGGCGTCGGTTCCAAACGAATAGACCGATATGGTCAGTTTGTTTTCCTGGGCGTTTGCCGCGCCGGCAATCAGAGCCAGTGCAGCACCCATGGCGAATAGGCGTTTCATTTTATTTCTCCCTTTTTTGAGTTGGATAATCTTGTGGTGGCCGGTCCGGTGGATTCACGAAGCACGATGGTCATGTCCACAACGCTGGGCGCGGGCAATTGTGCGTCCCCCCGGATGACTGCGGCCAGATAGGCCACCGCCCGTTTGCACAGCTCGGCGGTGTTGGGCACGATGGTTGATAATGTTGGGCGCACGGCGGTGGCAAGGGGCAGATCGTCAAAACCCATGACGGAAATGGCCTGGGGGCACTCCAGACCCCGCCGTGCCGCCTCGGTAACGACCCGCAGCGCCAACAGATCCGAAACCGTCATGATGGCGCTTACGCCGTGCGCGTGCTTTTGCCCAAGGTCGGGAAACCCGTCCGACGTCCAGCACACCTCATAGGCCGCCACCCCCTTCAGGACATCGATCATCCCCCCGATACGGTCCTTTTGAACCCCGGAGTGGGCGTCATTCCCGAGCAGTAAAAACTTGCGATGACCTAACGCCAACAGCGCCCGCGCGCCCAGTTGCCCGCCCTGGGCGTGATTGGCTGCGACAATATTGTCCGGATCCCCCGGCGTGCTCACGATGGCCGAAGGCACCGCGGAAATGTTTGGCGTCGTGCCCCGTTGCGGGATGACGATAATGCCGTCCACCCCGTGCTGAATGAGTTTTTTAATCGCCGCGTCCTGCCCGGCCCCGGTGCCGCGCCCGTTGGCCATCAAAATGCCAAACCCGCATTTGTCGGCCTCGGTTTCCACCCCTTGGGCAAATTCAGGAAACACCGGCTGGGTGATATCGGGCATGACAAGACCCAAAATACCGCTGCGCCCCGTTTTAAGGGCCCGGCCCGCCGCACTGGGGAAATAGCCGAGCTGCCCGGCCCGTGAGGTCACCTGCTGTATGACATTTTCAGAAACACGGCCCTTGCCGGTCAGGGCATTGGATACCGTTGCCACGGATATCCCCAGGTCACGTGCAATTTGTTTTTGATTTGTCAAAACCAGTTCCCAAACTCGGGGAGGCCCCCTAGTATGATTAAACGATTAACCAGCGAATGGCGCGTCTTGTCAAGCACGCTGCGCGACTTGTCAGGTGTATTGAATTCGCCTCTTCAGTCGTTATTGCGCTTTTGGCACCGGAAAGTCCCAGACCATGCGAACCTGTCTTCACAATGCCCGCATCCTGACCATGAATCCCGCGTTCGACGAGTTTGTGACGGGATGGGTGACGATAGAGGACAACCGCATCGCCGCGGTGGGCGAGGGGCCCATTACGCCGGACGGGCCGCCCGCCGACGAAACCATTGATGTAAACGGCGATCTCATCCTGCCGGGGATGATCAATACCCATGGTCATATGGCCATGACCGTGTTTCGCGGGTTGGGCGAGGATGTGGACGACCGGCTATTTCGCTATATTTTGCCTCTGGAGCGGGGTGCGATCACCCCCGAAGTGGTGCGCATCGGGGCGCGGCTTGCCGCCGTTGAAATGATGCTGGGGGGGGTAACCACCACCGCCGACATGTACTATTTTGAGCAACAGGTGGGCCGCGTTCTCGACAAGGCGGGTATGCGCGGCGTCGTCGGCCAGACTCTGGCCGATTATGAGCCCCCCGACCATGGGTCTTTTGACCAGGGGTTCGCATTGGTCGATGATCTGCGTGACGAGTTTTCCGGCCACGACCGCATAACGGCGTCCATCGCCCCCCACGCACCCTATTCCACCGGACCGCAAATCATGGCCCGGGTGGCTGAATATGCCCATGACAACCCCCATGTGCGGGTGCAGATGCACCTGGCCGAAATGAAATCCGAACTCGAATGGTGCGCCACCCACCACAATTGCCGCCCCGTGGAACTGGTGGACAGGGCAGGGCTTTTACGGCCCGGCGCGATCATGGCCCATTGTCTTGAACTGGAACCGGGGGAGATTGCCACCCTGTCCGAGCGTGGCATAACCGTGGCCCACAACGCACGCTCGAACGCAAAAGCGGGCAGGGGCATTGCACCGGTGGAGGCCATGCGCAACGCCGGGCTGGCGGTGGGACTGGCAACCGATGGCGCCATGAGCGGCAACACGCTGGACATCTTCGCCCAGATGGCCCCCGCGTCCATGTTTGCAAAACTGCTGGGGGGCAGCCGGAAATGCCTGCCGGCCCGACAAATCGTGAAAATGGCGACCATCGAGGGCGCAAAAGTGCTCGGACTGGATGGTGTGACCGGTTCGCTGGAGGCGGGAAAATGCGCCGATCTCATTCGGGTATCCCTGCAATCCCCGAGAATGACCCCGATCTACGACATCTACGCCGCGCTGGTGTTCTCTGCAATCGCCAGTGACGTCCGCGATGTGATGATAGATGGAAAATGGGTGGTCAGAAACGGCGCGGTTCTGACCATTGAACAGGCCAAAGCCCGGCGCGATGTCGCCCAGATTGCCCAACAGTTTAGCCAGAAAACCCGACAGATCGACGCTGACTGAACACCCGATTGGGCCGGGCTGGCCCGTTTGTAAATCCGAAAAAAGCAATTGGCTGGGGAACCTGGATTCGAACCAGGACTAACGGAGTCAGAGTTATTTTTTTGCCGTCTTCATAGGTGAACATAGTTGAATTAAAAACGTATATAAAACAATTGCTTAGTTAGGTTTTTGGTGATATAGAAGAACATAGAAAACCACTCCAATGCACCTAATTTGCGTGCCTAATGCGTGCCTAAGATGCCAAAACTGCAGTTAACCGATCCGACCATTCGCGCACTTAAAGTACCACCAAGCGGACAGGTCACCTACTGGGACAACAAGCTCCCCGGATTTGGCTGTCGTATATCTCAAGGCGGGCAGAAAACGTTTGTGGTGATGTATGGACCGCGTGAACTTCGCAGGCGCAAGGTTGTGGGTAAGTATCCGGTGCAATCTCTCAAGGATGCGCGGGACGAAGCTAAAATGGTTATGGCTGAGATTACTCTTGGAATTATTGAAGCCAGGGCAGTCTCATTTTCCTATCTCGAAGCAGTTGAACGCTATCTGGCCGAAGTAAGACAACGCACGCGCCCACGAACTATCAGAGATTACGAGCGCCTGCTTTTGCGTTTTTTCCCTTTTGGCAAGCGTCAGCTTTCCGATATTACCAAACAGGATATTGAGCGTTGTTTGTCAAAGCTTCA
>JAADFY010000032.1 GCA_013152625.1 Alphaproteobacteria bacterium | reverse complement strand
CCCGACCCCGAAAGACCCCTGGCTGGCCCAAAGCCTGATATCAGGGACCGAGTTTTCCGCCTACGCCATTGCCTGGCGCGGACGGATTGTGGCCCGTTCGATCTATCGCAATTTTTTACGGGCCGGCCAAGGCACCGGGATATGTTATGGAGGGGTCTCGGCCCGCGATATCGAGGACTTTCTGGCCCGTTTCGCCGCTAAAACGAACTGGCACGGGCAGGTGTCCTTTGACTTTATCCGCCCCGAAAACGGACCGCTGGTGGCCATTGAATGCAACCCGCGGGCCACCAGCGGGTTAAGCCTTTTTTCTGCCGATGACGGGGTGGTGCCAGCCATTATCGAGGGGTCTCCCGCCGCCATTCCGTCACGGACACAACTGGCTATCAAAGGCACCACTTTCCTGGCCGGAGTTTTCGGCTGGCTGGGGCTGGCGCCCCGACAGGCCTGGGTGAAGTATTTTTTGTCATCCGAGGACGCGTTGTCGTTTCCCGGCGACGGCACGCTGTTGCACGGGCAGACCATGTCGGTGGCGGAACTGTTTTTGCTTTCCCTGCGCCAGAACTGCTCCATTCTGGAGGCGGCGACGTACGATATGGACTGGAACGGCTTTGAGGGGGGCAATCTGTCAAAATCGACCGTCCCGCCAGCGCGGCACAGGGCCGCCGGCCCCCAGCACATGCCGGCTAAAAAATGAAATTTGCCGTTCAGGCGTCCATCGCCGATGCCGAAGGGGGCGCGGTGGCCGATCTGTATGCCGATCGTGCCGAGGGGCCGGGGTTCATACGGGCCTGGGAGATGGCCAGCGGCGGCGAAAACCAGCGGTTTGTAACCGCCACCAACAGCGGTGCCCTGGTGGCGGCGTCCCCGGCGTTCCTGACTAAATTCAACTGGTTGTCAATTATGCCCGGCACAAAGGGGCTGGCCCGGCGCGACCCGGCGTTTGGGCGGATATCGATGGCCGGGCTGGGGCTGGTACAGGCCTCGGAGCTGGGGCTGCGCCTGAAACGCGGCTTGAGTGCCAGCGATCAGAGCGCGGCTTTTGGTGGAATTGTGGACGGGCTGGAACAGCTTGGTGAGCGGCAGCGGTCCAATTTCCTGCTGATCAAGGATCTAAATGATCGCGACGCGGCCATTGCCGGCCCGATCCTTGCCAGACGGGGTTTTGCGCCCATGGGCGCCCTGCCCCAGGCCTTTTTGCATCTGCCCTTTGGCTCCATGGATGCGTATCTGGCCAGCCTGAGCCGGAACCGGCGGCGGTCGCTGTTGCGCAATGTGGCGCGGGCAAAGGATGTCCAGGTGGAAACCGGCGCCGATATCTCGGGGCTGGTGGACGCGTTGCACGGGCTGAGCGAGCAGACCCGGCAACAGGCCGCCGTTCAGTTTTCAGGGCTCGAAGCGACGCCAAAGGCATTTTTTCCCGCCATTCAGGATGTGGCCAGCAAACATTGCTGGTTCGTTTTATATCGGCTTGAGGGCGCGTTGATCGGGTTTACTTTTAACATGATTGATGGGCGGGTCCATTATGCCAAATCCATTGGCCTGGCCTACCCGCAAGCGCTGGAACACAAGGTCTATTTTCTCAACCTGTTCAAAACCATTGAAAAGTGCATCACGGCGGGAATTGAATGGCTGGCCCTTGGCCAACTGGCCTATGACACCAAGCTTGCGCTCGGGTGCAAGCTGGAAAAACGCTGGCTTTATCTTAAAGGGCGGGGGATTTTCCGACCCGGTTTCGGTCTGGTCAAGCCGATCATCACCCGGTTGCCGCTGGACCCGTCCTTCAAACCGTTCGACCGGCCGGAAGCCTATTTTGCCAACAACATGAGCGGGCCGCAACCGCCGGTCAACACCATATTCGGCCCAGGCTGATCGGCAGTTTTCGGGCAAGAAAAAGGGGCGGTCACCCGCCCCTTTTGCAACAAATAATTTAAGCCCGCCAGACGTTAGTTACCGCCAAGTACCCTGTCGGTGATCGCTGTTGTATATGCGCCGACCGGCTTGGTCTGAATGATCGACTGATCCAGCAACGCCTTTTCGGTGCGCTCGTATGCGGCGATATCGAGGGCCGGATTGTCGGCGTCGATCAGCTTGCTAATTTCGCCCAACATGCGACGCTGATGCTCGATGGTCTGGGCACCGGATTCGTCATTGTTGAGGACAATCTGGGCGGCGGCATCGGGATTTTCCTCAGCCCATTTCCAACCCTGCATGGAAGCGCGCACAAACCGCACCATTTCGTCCGCGAAATCTTCATCGGCCAGACGGTCTTCCATGACATAGAGCCCATCTTCAAGCAGATCATTGCCCATGTCGGTATAGTTGAAGATTACAAGATCATCGAGGGCAAAGCCTGCATCAAGCGCTTGACCAAGCTCGTTGTAGGTCATTACCGAAATGCAGTCTGCCTGCTTCTGGATCAGCGGCTGGACGTCAAAGCTCTGTTTGAGAACCGTCACGCCGTCGGGGCCACCCTCGGTGGAAACGCCGATCTTGTTCATCCAGGCATAGAAGGGATATTCATTGCCGAAAAACCAGACCCCAAGGGTGTTGCCGGCAAAATCCGCTTCGGACTGGACCGGTCCATCCTTCGGGCAAATCATCAGCAAGCCTGAAGATTTGAACGGCTGGGCAATATTGACCAGGGGCACACCTTTTTCACGGGCCGCCAAAGCGCCACCCATCCAGGCAACAATAACATCGGCGCCGCCACCCGCTATTACCTGTTCGGGGGCGATATCGGGGCCGCCCGATTTGATGGTGATATTAAGGCCTTCATCTTCGTAAAAGCCCATGTCCTTTGCCACGTAGTAGCCGGCGAACTGGGCCTGGGTGACCCATTTAAGCTGAAGCGTCAGGTCTTCAAGGCCGGTATCGTCAGCCGGGTCATGGGCCAGCGCCGGGGACGCCGCCAGCGCTATGGCGCCAGCCATCAGTACGGTGGTGAGTTTTATCATGTTTTGGTTTCCTTCCCATATTGTGCCTGCCAAAAACCGGCAGAGCGACATAATTGTCAAGCCCGCCCGTCGCGAACGGTGGGGTGCCAGAATGTCACCGCCCGTTCGATCAGGGTAACAAGACCGTAAAATGCGGAGCCGACAACCGCCGCCATGGCGATTTCGGCCCATACCATATCCACATTCATTCGCCCGACCTCGGTAGATATGCGAAAGCCCATACCAACAGTCGGCGTACCGAAAAATTCTGCAACAATGGCACCAATCAGAGCAAGGGTGGTGTTGATTTTCAGCGCATTAAAAATCATCGGCGCCGCCGCCGGCAGGCGCAAACGCAACAGGGTGGAAAAATAGCCCGCCGCATAGGTGCGCATCAGATCGCGTTCAATATGTCCCGACGCGTTCAGGCCGGCAATGGTGCTGACCAGCATGGGGAAAAAGGTCATGACGATAACCACCGCGGCTTTGGACTGCCAGTCAAAACCGAACCACATGACCATAATCGGGGCAATGCCGATGATGGGCAGGGCGGCGACAAAATTGCCCAGGGGCAACAGGCCGCGTTTAAGGAATGGCGACCGGTCAATGGCGATGGCGACAAGAAACCCGGCCCCCGAACCCAGCACGTAACCCACCAGCACCGCCTTAAGGATGGTCTGGCGGAAATCGGCGAGCAGGATGGGCCACGAATTCATGATCCGGTCAAAAATCATCGAAGGCGGCGGCAGCAAAATTGTCGGAATGCCGGCGCCCCTTGTTATCAGTTCCCAGACCAGCAAAATGGAAATGCCAAACAGCGTTGGCACGATAAACCCAAAGCGGGCGCTGGCCGAACCACCGGCAATGGCCTGGGACAATCGCTCGGCGAACAACCAGGCCAGAAGCCACAGGGTGGCCAGAGCCAGCCAGAAGGAACTGCCGATCTCACCTCCCGCGCCCAGAGCCGAAAACAGGATGCCCGTGCCATATAAAAACAAAGCAAAATCCAGCCAAAAGGAAACCGGCCACCAGAAACGGGCTACGGTGGCCAGGGCCAGGGCGCCGAACAGGGCAATGGGATAATTCGGGGTGCCGACCGTTAGTCCGGCGGCCAGGGTGCCGAGGGAAAAAAGTGCAACCGCCAGGCCAATGGCCAGTTGCAGCGGGGTAAACGGCTGACGGGGCCAGCGGGTTTCAGACTGGCTGGTCTCGTTACGGGCCGATGGTGATTGAGCGCTCATGGCCGGGCGCCCATAGAGGCATTGACCAGGCGCTCGGTTAAACCAACGGCGAGCACCAGCAGGGCGGCAAGGGTGGCGGCGGCAATCAGGGCGGACCAGATCTGAATGGTCTGGCCATAATAGGAGCCAGCCAGCAGCCTTGCCCCGTACCCGCCAGCGCTGCCGGTGGGCAGTTCAGCCACAACCGCCCCCACCAGCGCGGCGGCAATGCCCACCTTCATGGAAGTGAACAGATAGGGCATGGCCATGGGCCAGCGCAGTTTCCAGAACGTCTGCCAGGGGGAGGCGGAATAGGTGTGCACAAGATCAAGCTGGATAGCCTCGGGGGCGCGCAATCCCTTGACCATGCCAACGACAATGGGAAAAAAACTGAGATATGTGGATATGAGGGCCTTGGGCACAATTCCCGATATGCCCACCGCGTTCAAAACGACAATGACCATGGGTGCAATGGCAATGATCGGCACGGTCTGGCTGGCAATGATCCAGGGCATCAATGAGCGGTTGGAGGTCTGATTGTGAACAATGGCCACGGCGAGAACTATGCCCAGCAATGTGCCAAACGCAAAGCCGAGTACGGTGGAGGACAACGTAATCCAGCCATGAAATATCAGGCTTTTTTTCGAGGTTGGCGGGGTTTGAACGGTGGTTTTGAACAGTTCGGCGGCGATCTGGTGGGGGCCGGGCAACAGCGGCCTTTTTTGCGAAAGGGTCGCGCCGACAAATTCCATCGGCGCCATGACCACTTCGGCCCGGGTGTTTTTGTCGTTCTGCCACGGGGTGTTGAGAAAAACGGCAAACCCGTACCAGATCACCATCAGGGCGGTGACCACCACCAGTACCGGGCCGAGCGTTCCGGACATCATGCGTTGAAACATGGTGCTCAACTGTCCTCCGAATGGCCGGCGCGCAGGCCTTCGCGCACCCGGTGGGCAAGGGCGAGAAACTCCGCGCTTTCGCGGATATCCAGGGGACGCTCCTTTGGTAGCGGGCTATCGATGATGTCGATGACCCGGCCGGGCCGGGGGGACATGACAACAATTTTTGTGGACAGGTAAACCGCCTCGGGGATCGAGTGGGTGACAAAGGCGATGGTCATTGCCGTGCGCTGCCAAAGGGCGGAAAGCTGCTCGTTGAGCCGGTCGCGGACAATCTCATCCAACGCACCAAAGGGTTCGTCCATGAGCAACAGGTTGGCATCAAAGGCGAGCGCCCGGGCGATGGACACGCGCTGCTGCATGCCCCCGGACAATTGCCAGGGGTATTTTTTCTCAAAGCCGCCCAGTTCGACCAATTCGAGGGTGCGGGCGATGTGGGCGGCGGCTTGCCTGCGATCCATGCCGACGATTTCGAGGGGCAGGGCAACGTTTTTTTCCACCGTTCGCCATGGAAACAGGGCCGGGGACTGAAACACATAGCCATAGGCGCGGGCTTTGCGCGCCTCGGCGGGGGTTTTGCCATCAACGGTTATGGTGCCGGCGGTGGGTTGTTCGAGATCGGCGATAACACGCAAAAAGGTAGTCTTGCCGCACCCGGACGGGCCAATGAATGAGACGAACTCGCCGGCTTTAATTTCCAGATTTACGTCTTTTAGCGCCTCGACGGTGCCATCACCGGTCTGAAAGGTCAGGCCGAGATTTTTGGCGGAAATAACCACTTGGGAATTGTCCGTTTGCGCCACCCCTTAAACCCCGCTTTGCGGAATGCCGGTGCGCACCACTTTTCTGGGGGCCGTCACCTGCTTCCACTCGGAAAGGGCCTTGTTGACGGCCTGAAACGGCTCACGGGCAACAAATTCGCCGTGGCCTTCGCGGGTTTTAACGGTGCCTTCCTCAATGGCCACCTCGCCACGGGTGAGGGTAAACCGCGGCAAACCTTTGACGTGTTTGCCCTCGAACACATTGTAATCAATGGCCGATTGCTGGGCGCTGGCGGTAATGGTTTTTTCGCGTGTCGGGTCCCAGACGACAATATCGGCGTCGGCGCCCACCAGAATGGCGCCCTTCTTGGGGTAGCAATTGAGAATTTTGGCGATATTGGTGGAGGTAACGGCAACAAATTCGTTCATGGTCAGCCGGCCGGTGGCCACGCCATGGGTCCACAGCATGGGCATGCGGTCTTCAAGACCGCCGGTGCCGTTGGGAATTTTGGTAAAATCGCCAATCCCGGAGCGTTTTTGTTCGGTGGTAAAGGCGCAATGGTCCGTGGCCACCACCTGCAACGAGCCGGCCTGCAAACCGGCCCACAGGGAATCCTGATGCTTTTTATTGCGGAACGGCGGCGACATGACCCGGCGGGCGGCGTGGTCCCAATCCGCGTTGGCGTATTCGCTGTCATCAAGGGTGAGATGCTGAATTAGAGGTTCGCCATAGGCGCGAATGCCGTTCTGGCGGGCCCGGCGGATGGCCTCATGGGCCTGCTCGGAAGAGGTGTGGACGATATAGACCGGCACCCCGGCCATATCGGCGATCATGATGGCGCGGTTGGTGGCCTCGCCCTCGACTTCTGGGGGGCGGGAAAAGGCGTGGGCCTCGGGACCGTTGTTGCCTTCGGCCAGCAATTTGGCCTGTAGTTGGGCGACCACATCGCCGTTTTCGGCATGAACCAGCGGCAGGGCGCCAAGGGCGGCGCAACGCTGGAACGAGGAATACATCTCGTCGTCATCGACCATCAGCGCGCCTTTGTAGGCCATGAAATGCTTGAAGGTGTTGATGCCGCGCTTTGTGATCTCCTCCATTTCATCAAACACCTGCTCGCCCCACCAGGTGATGGCCATGTGGAACGAATAATCGCAGTTGGCGCGGGTGGATTTATTGTCCCACATGGAAAGAGCTTCAATGAGGGACTGTTGCGGGTTGGGCAGGGCGAAATCGACGACCATGGTGGTGCCGCCAGACAGGGCGGCGCGGGTGCCGCTTTCAAAATCATCGGAGGAATAGGTGCCCATGAACGGCATTTCGAGATGGGTGTGGGGGTCGATGCCGCCGGGCATGACATAGCAGCCGGTGGCGTCGATAATGTCGCCGCCACTCAGGTTTTCGCCAATTTCAGTGATGATGCCGACTTCGATTTTGACATCGCCCCTATAGGTGCGGTCGGCGGTGACGATGGTGCCGTTCTTGATGATTTTGCTGCTCATGCTTTTTGCCCCTACTGACTATTGAAATCCTGAACCGCCGACCGCCATTCGTCCCGGACCCCGTCCAGTTCGCGCTCCACTTCGCGGCGTTCGTCGTCGATGCACCACAAATAGTCGCGCATATCGCGCACATAATCTTCTATTTCGTCTTTGGCCCGGTCCATTTGCGAGGCGTTGGCGGAATAGCCGGATGGTATGTCCGGTAAATGGGGACGGGCGCAATAGCGCTGCGCCGAAGCCGATTGGCCAAGGGTCAGAACAAAAAATGTAACGGCGGCGGTCCGGACAACTCTGTTTATGGCGCTTGAGGTCATCTGTTGGTCTCTCTGCGGTGAATTCTCCAGCACATCACGGGTATCGCGGCCGGTCAAGAAATTGCCAGCCATGCGTAACCCAATCCCACGCCCGCCAGCCCGGTAAAGCCAATCAGATTGAGCCATTTGAGCATGGGGTGTTTGCGGGCCAGCAAAATCCATCTTTTCAGCCAGAACCCCTCGCCCCAGAACATATCGTCGGCCATGCCGTCAATGAGCAAGGCCGCCGTTACCCATGAGGCCAGGATCATCATGACCAGCGGCGGGGCGATCAGGGGCAGCCAGAAATCCATCAGCAGGCATTTTTGTCTTGCATCACGCCACCAATTCCACTGTTTCGAACACTGCGTGCAAGGGAATCTCGAAATTTGGGGAATAGTCGAAAAACTTGAATGTCTTGATGCACTCGTTTGTCAAACTACGCCGCCGGACACGATATTGCAGCCTCTGATAGTTGTTGGTGTGAGGTCTGTATTTCTTTCTGAGCCGGACGCATCGCATTCAATTC
>JAADFY010000031.1 GCA_013152625.1 Alphaproteobacteria bacterium | reverse complement strand
CAGACATTCCACCTCTTCCCAGCTTAGCGTGCCCGCTTCGTTGCGCTGGTGGGGCTGAGCATGAATTTTGCGCTGGCAGACGGCGCGCAGATCCTCGGCACCGCGCAGCATGCATGGGGTGGTGCCGCATACCTGCACATGGGCCCGGGTGCCCACGGGCACGAGCTGAAACTGGGTATAAAACGTCGCCACTTCAAGCACCCGGATCACCGGCATGGACAGCATATCGGCAACATGCTCGATGGTCGCCCGTGTGACCCACCCCTCCTGCTCCTGGGCCCGCATCAGCAGCGGGATAACCGCTGACGCCTGACGGCCTTTGGGGTAAAGGGCAATGCGGGTTTTCACCCATTTTGCGTTGTCAGCGGAAAACTCGAAATTTTCGGGCTGAAACGCATCGGCGGCAAGACGGCGTTGGCTCATTAGCGGTCGACCTCCCCGAACACAATGTCCAGCGAACCCATGATCGCCGATACATCGGCCAGCATGTGCCCCCGGCACAAAAAATCCATGGCGCTGAGATGGGCAAAACCCGGCGCCTTGATCTTGCACCGGTACGGTTTGTTGGTGCCATCGGATACCAGATAGACCCCGAACTCGCCCTTTGGCGCTTCCACCGCAGTGTAAACTTCACCTTTGGGCACCTTGTACCCTTCGGTGTAAAGTTTGAAATGGTGGATCAGCCCCTCCATGGATTGTTTCATCTCGGCCCGCTTTGGCGGCACCACTTTGCCGTCCATGGCGGATATCGGGCCCTGCCCGCCCGGCGAATTCAGCCGCGCAACGCATTGTTTCATGATCGAGATGGATTGGCGCATCTCATCCATGCGCACCAGATACCGGTCGTAACAATCGCCGTTCTGGCCCACAGGAATATCGAAATCGAGATCGGCGTAACATTCGTAGGGCTGGGCCTTGCGCAAATCCCACGCCGCCCCCGACCCGCGCACCATCACCCCTGAAAATCCCCGCGCCCAGGCATCCTCGAGTTCGACCACGGCGATATCCACATTGCGCTGCATGAAAATCCGGTTTCCGGTCAGCAGGCCCTCAATATCGTCAAGCACTTTCAGGAACGGATCACAAAATGCGCCAATATCGTCCACCAGCGCCCGGGGCAGATCCTGATGGACACCCCCGGGGCGTATGTAGGCGGCGTGCATCCGGCTTCCCGAGGCCCGTTCGTAAAAGATCATCAGCTTTTCGCGCTCGTCAAACCCCCACAGCGGCGGGGTCAGCGCCCCCACATCCAGGGCCTGGGTGGTTATGTTGAGCATATGGGACAGCAACCGCCCGATTTCGGAATAAAGGACCCGGATAAGCTGGCCGCGCATGGGTACCCTAAGCCCCAAAAGCTTTTCCACCGCCAGGGAAAAGGCATGCTCCTGGTTCATCGGCGCCACATAGTCGAGCCGGTCGAAATAGGGCAAAGCCTGCAAATAGGTTTTCTGTTCGATCAGCTTTTCGGTGCCCCGGTGCAGCAGCCCCACATGGGGGTCGACCCGATCCACCACTTCACCATCCAGCTCCAGAACCAGCCGCAACACCCCGTGGGCGGCGGGATGCTGGGGGCCGAAATTTATATTGAACGCGCGTACCTCGGACTCAGCCATTGTTTGAAGCCTTTTCGTCCCCCGGCAACACATATTCGGTGCCTTCCCAGGGACTTAAGTAGTCAAAATCACGATATTCCTGGGTCAGCTTTACCGGCTCGTAGACCACTCGCCTTTGTTCTTCATCAAATCGCACCTCGACAAATCCCGATACGGGGAAATCCTTGCGCAGCGGATGCCCCTCAAATCCATAATCCGTCAGCAGACGGCGCAGGTCGGGATGGCCGGAAAACAGGATGCCGTACAGGTCATAGGCCTCGCGCTCATACCAGTTGGCCCCGGGGAAAACACCGGTTACGGATGGCACCGGTGTGGTCTCATCCGTAGTCACACGCACCCGGAGGCGGATATTCTGGGTCGGGGACAACAAGTGATAAACCACATCGAACCGCTCGGCCCGGCCGGGGTAATCCACCCCGCAAATATCGATAATGGATATATAGCGGCACTGGGCGTCGTCACGCAGCACCCGGATGATTTCGACAATGTCCCCCCGCCGCGCATTCAATGTCAGTTCACCATATGAAATGGTAAAACCGGTCAGCGCCTCCCCAAGTTTCAGGGTGAGATATTCGCCATGTTCGTTCAGGATTTCGTCCATATCGACTATCGCTCGATCGTCCCGGTTCGCCGGATTTTCTTTTGCAGCATGAGCACGCCATAAAGCAGCGCCTCGGCGGTGGGCGGACAGCCGGGCACATAAATATCTACGGGCACAATGCGGTCACACCCGCGTACCACCGCATACGAATAATGATAATAGCCGCCGCCATTGGCGCACGAGCCCATGGAAATCACGTAGCGCGGTTCCGGCATCTGGTCGTAAACCTTACGCAGGGCGGGCGCCATTTTATTGGTCAAAGTTCCGGCCACGATCATGACATCGGACTGGCGCGGGGAGGCCCGGGGGGCAAATCCGAACCGCTCGCAATCATAGCGCGGCATGGACATCTGCATCATTTCAATGGCACAGCACGCCAGCCCGAACGTCATCCACATGAGCGAGCCGGTGCGCGCCCAGTTGATCATGTCCTGGGTTGAGGTGACCAGAAAGCCCTTGTCGGCAAGTTCGTTGTTGATTTCGAGGAAAAACGGATTATCAGCGCCAACCGGCCTGCCGGTCCGCGGATCAAGTATGCCCGTCGGTCTGGGGGCGATCAGCGTATCGCCCTGATCGGTCAATCCCACTCCAAAGCCCCTTTGCGCCACTCATAAATGAAGCCGATGGTCAGCACCCCCAGAAAAATCATCATTGACCAGAAGCCGAACCACCCCACATCGCCGAACGCCACCGCCCAGGGAAACAGGAATGCCACTTCAAGATCAAAAATGATGAACAGGATGGCCACCAGATAAAACCGCACATCGAACTTCATGCGCGCGTCATCGAAGGGGTCAAAACCACACTCGTAGGCAGAGACTTTTTCCGGGTCCGGATTTTTCACCGCAACCATGAAGGGCACAAACAGCAGTGCGGCGCCGATCACCGCGGAAAGGCCGATAAACAAAATGACCGGGAGGTACTGGCTTAAAAGCTCGTTCATTGCGCCTTTCCCCGTTCACGGCTTAACATTCGAGCCGTATCCATCGTTTTGTATTCGCAACGCCCGTGCGCATCCTCTGCACCGGCGGCAGCGCTTCCGGCAAACGCCCTGGCATCGAGTCGCAACGCCGTCAACGCCATCCGGCACCGGCTTAGCCGGTTGCCTCAAGGGTTTCAAGTGGCTGGTGGTGCGTCAGTTTGAAATTCGTTTCCTGTAAGTTTTGGGCCGGTTCGGTTTGGGCCGCAAACCCCGTCCGGCTACAAAGCCTGTGCCAGTGCGGCAACCACAACTTTTTGCTCATCCGGCGTCAGATCCGGGCCCATGGGCAAACACAGAATATGGGCGCAAAACCAGTCCGCCACCGGCATTTGAGGTCCGGCCGCCAATCCCGCATAGGCCGGTTGACGGTGGATGGGGGTGGGATAATGAACCGCTGTCGGCACGCCCGCCGCCGCCAGTGCCGCCGCTACCCGGTCCCGATCCGGCACCAGCACCCCATATTGGGCATAAACCGATGTCCGATCCGTAAAAATATGGAGCGTTTTAAGACCATCAGAGGCTGTTCGGGCCTCATGGGGCCCAGCTTCGCCGGCGCCGGGCACCTGCCCGTGTATCAGCCTCGTATAGGTCGCCCCGATCTTTGCCCGGGTGCCAATTTCAGTTTCAAAGCGTGTCCATTTGGCCAGAACGATAGCGCATTGCAGGGTGTCCATGCGCCCGCCAACGCCAATTCTTGTGTGATGGTAGCGCCGGGATTGCCCGTGCACCCGTATTTCGCGTATGGCCCGGGCCAGTTTCTCATCCCGGGTAAAC
Source organism: Alphaproteobacteria bacterium (assembly GCA_013152625.1). GTDB lineage: Bacteria > Pseudomonadota > Alphaproteobacteria > Rhizobiales > Devosiaceae > JAADFY01. The sequence goes on along the minus strand of JAADFY010000031.1, from coordinate 4,211 downwards.
ACCGCCCCCCCATCCCCATAACAGCCCAGCGGCTTGGAGGGAAAAAAGCTGGTGGTGCCAATGGTGGAAAGGGCGCAACTGGGGTTGCCTCGGTATCGGGCGCCAAAACTTTGCGCCCCGTCCTCGATTACGGCAATCCCGTGTTTTTCCGCCAGTTGGTTGATTTCGTCCATGTGGGCACATTGCCCGAACAGGGAAACCGGCAGGATCGCCCGGGTCCGCGAGTTTATGCATTTCGCGATTTCCCCCACCGCGATATTCCCGCTTTGCGGTTCCACATCGGCATAAACCGGCTTTGCCCCCAGAAGCACGATCATTTCGGCGGTGGCGATAAAAGAAAACGGGGTGGTGATCACCTCATCCCCGGGCCCGATGCCAAGGGCCATCAATGCGATCAGCAAAGCCTCGGTGCCCGATGCCACCGTTATGCACTGCGCATCGCAAAACGCCCCCAGAACCCCTTCCAGTTCGGCAACTTCCGGGCCTAAAATATAGCGCCCATGGGCCAGCACATCGGCCATGCGCCTGTCGAGTTCAGGGCGAATGGCATCCTGCTGTCGTTTCAGATTGGTAAATTCCATCAGCCAGAATACCGCAATACACCACCTTCAAGCACATACCTCTCGCCGGTGGCCGGGCATTTCGCCTCGCCGTTCCCGCTCAGCGGCAGATCGAGTTTTTCCCCATGCCGGCTCATCCAGCCGGAATGGCGGGCCGGCACTCCGGTCACCAGGGCATAGCCGGCAACATCCCGGGTGATGACTGCGCCGGCACCGACAAAAGCATATTCGCCGATGGTCACGCCGCAGATGATGGTGCAATTGGCGCCAAGGGTCGCGCCGCGCTCCACCAGGGTATCCCGGTACTCGTTTTTGCGTGACACACTGGCCCGGGGGTTGAACACGTTGGTAAAAACCATCGAGGGGCCGCAGAACACATCATCTTTCAGGGTCACATTGTCGTATATGCAGACATTGTTCTGAATTTTGACACCGTTGCCAATAAGCACCTTGTTGCCCACAAAAACGTTCTGCCCCAAGGAGCAGTCCCGGCCGATCTGGGCCCCGGCGCACACATGGGCGAAGTGCCACACCCGGCTGCCATCGCCGATCCGGGCCCCTTCGTCAACGATCGCGCTGGGATGAATTTCAGGGCCGGGCAAGTCAGTTGTCCAGGGGCAGGGCAACGCGGGTGCCGTCCCGGGCCGATTTGTAAAGCGCGGTGATCAACTCCAGACTGCGCAACCCCTCGCGACCGTCGGTTACCGGCTCGGCGTTACCGCGCAGGGTCCCGATTACATTTTCATAATAGATGGGGTGACCATGGCCATAAACACCGCCGGCATCATAGGCGGTGTTGCGCGCCTCTTCGTCCCCGGGCTGCGTATCGGCGAATTCCCAGGCCTGCATTTCATTGACGGCCACGCCCCCCACCCGCACGGTGCCGGTCTCACCCAGGATGGTCAGCGAACCTTCGAGATTTTGCGGATAAGTCAACATGGTGACATTCAGGGTGCCCAGCGCCCCGTTGCGCCATTTAAGAGCAGCAACGCCGGTATCTTCCACCTCGATATTGCGTGCCAGCGTTGCCGAATAGGCCGAAACGCTTTCAAGCGGCCCCACCAGCCAATCCAGCAGATCGATATAGTGGCTGGCCTGGTTCATGAACGCGCCACCATCGAATTCCCAGGTGCCGCGCCACTTTGCGCTATCGTAATAGGCCTGGGGCCGGGTCCAGAAAACATTGACCGACACCGAGTAGATCCGGCCAAAGCGCCCCCCGTCCACCGCCTTGCGCACCAGTTGCAACGTGGGATTGAACCGGTTCTGTTTGATAACAAAAAGACGCACACCGGCCCGGTCACAGGCCGCCACCATCTCCAGCCCGTCCCGCCAGCGGGTGGCCATGGGCTTTTCGGTCATCACATGCCGGCCTGTGCCGGCGATCTGGATGGCCTGTACCGGGTGCAGCCCCGACGGTGTGCACACGATTATGCAGTCGGTTTCACTTCTTCCCAGCATTTCAGTCAGGCTGGCAAACCCCACAGCACCTGTGGATGCGGTGGCTTTGGCCAAAGCAACCGGATCGATGTCACACACGGCCACCAGTTCGGCGTCCGCGCTGTGGGTCTTGATGGCATTGATATGATTGGCGCAGATGCGCCCGCACCCCACCAGGCCAAACCGGATCCGGCGCCCGGAAATATGTTTCATGGAACTGTTGATTGCCTGATCCTTTTTTGCCTGTCTGATCCCAAAATTTTTTCAATTGCCCCCGGGCCGTTGGCAAGCACAACGAATGGGGGGGGCTTATTTGGCCCCAAGCCCGTTTACAACGGTAACAACTGTGCGAAAGACAATCATGATGTCGAGCCAGGGCGAATAATTCTTGATGTAGTAAAAGTCGTAATGCAGCTTGTCCAGCACCTGATCGTCCTCGACCACATGGCCCTGATTGACCTGGGCCCAACCGGTTATTCCCGGCCGGACAATGTGGCGATACCGATAAAATGGCAGTTTGTTTTCGTACCATTTGGATAAGGGAACCGCTTCGGGTCGCGGACCGATCCACGACATTTCCCCGCGCAGGATGTTCAGGATTTGCGGCAACTCATCAATGCGCGCCCGCCGCATGAACTTCCCGATTTTTGTAATTCGGCCATCATCGTTCCGGGTTTTGGCCTGTTCCCGCTCGTTGTCGAATTTGTCACTGGGCACCACCATGGAGCGAAATTTGTATATCTGGAACGTTCGCCCGCGAAACCCCACCCGTGGCTGCACAAACAGCGCCGGACCGGGAGAAGTTGCCCGGATGATTAGGGCAATCACTGCCAACGGGGCAATCAGGATGATCAGTGCCAGCAATGCGGCAATCCAGTCGCCAAAAAACCGGACCTGGGTATAAATCCGGTTCGGGTTGATGGAACCGAGGGTGTTTTCCGAAAGGTGACGGATCGAAACCCGCCCGGTCAGGGCCTCCGCGATCTGGCGCGCGTCATAAACAGGCGTGCCCGCCACCGCCTGATCGGTCAGAAACCGTTGCCATTCCTCGGATTTTTCCACTTTCAGATCTGCCACGACCCCTGCGAACCCGTCACCATTCAGAACCGGCTTGTCGAGGTTGGCCCAGCTCACGTTGCGCACGTTTGGCAGATTTCTAACTTCGCCGCCCGGCACAATGGCGTAATTGACACCCCCCGCCTGGCGCAGTTTTTGGGCGATATAGGCCCAAAGAACCGCCAGCGCAAAACTGGTTGGCAGCAGAAAACGATTATACTCGAGGCGCAGGAATACGAATATTGCCAGCAATATCAGATAGGTGACAATGAAACTGGGCAAGACATACGCCCCGGCCCGGGCGCCGGGATAATCTTCGATCTTGCGCAGGATATAAGAGCCGAAAGCAACGGCAAATGTGGTGCCGATAACGGTGTAGAACTGGCCCGGACCACTCCATTCGGCCACATCCCCGCCCCAGCGCAGGATCGCCGGCAGGGCAACGGCCAACCCCAGGCTGATGAGCAGATCTGAACCAAAATTTGTTGCCAGCCTTTCCACAACCCGGCGCAGCCAGCCGCCGGGCCCGTTTCCGCCAGAGCCCGGCTCTGTGGTTTTGTTCGGACCACCGGTAGGTTTTTTGTGTTTCGGGAGGGCTTCGAACATTGCCTGCCGTGTATGTGAGTAGCTTAAAAAAAAGAAATATATATCAAAAGACCGGCTTTGCCGAGGGCCACGATGGTGCCAACTGTCAGGGCCGCCGCCCGACCGGTCTAGTTCTTTTCCATGCCGGATGCCATGGCAGCGGCCATCAGATCGCGATAGGGTTTTGAACACCCCCGGTCATCGCCAACTGAAAAATTTGGGTTTTCTGGCAATTCAAGCCCGGCAAATACCGCCACCCGCCTGAGTTGGTTTTCCGTATCGGCGACAAGGTCTTCGTAATTCACAACCATGGTATGTTCGGGATATTTTTTACAATAAATTTCCATCAGGTCGTAATACCAGTCGAGATATTCCATCAGCCAGCTCAAATCATATGAGTAGTGATTTCCATTTCTGTACTTGCGAAAAAATATGCGCAATGCAGTGTCGTGTTTGTCTCGCTTCACGAAGACAATTCTGGTATTGGGCACTGTTGCCAATACTTGCGCTACAATTGCGATTTGCCCCGGTGTTGTCGTCGTCAGCACGCCGCCGTTGGTTATCGAACTT
>JAADFY010000030.1 GCA_013152625.1 Alphaproteobacteria bacterium | reverse complement strand
CGGCCCTCTTTTTGGAGATGCCGGGGCTATGACCATGGGTACCGCAACACCTGACCGGACCGCTTTGCGCGAACAGCGCCGGCAGGCCCGCAAGCGGCGTGCCCGCCGCAGTGTCATCGCCTCTTATGTGTTTATCGCGCCATATATTTTCCTGTTATTGATGTTTGGGCTGATCCCGGTGGCCTATGCGTTCGGCTTGAGTTTTTTCGATACGTTCGAGGGGGTTTTCTGGGGGCTGAAAAATTACCAGTTGGCGCTGGAGGATTTTCGGCTCTCCCAGAGCGTCATTAATGTTCTTACCTATGTGGCGATCTGGCTGGTAATTACGGTTGGCGGGGTCACCGCCCTTTCGCTGATGCTGGACACGCTGCGCCGAAGACCCGCAGCGGCGCTTCGCACCGTATTTTTTCTGCCCGGCGCAATCACCTCCTCGGCGGTGGTGGTGCTTTGGCTGTTCCTGCTCGACCCCCAGGTCAGCCCGTTCCAAGCGGTCTTTAATCTTGTTGGCTGGGAGACGCGCTCAAGAGTGGTCGATGGCATCGGGTACGCCGGTATATTTGCGCTCATGGCATTTTTCGCCCAGTCGGGGGGCTGGATCGTGGTTATGGGCGGCTCGCTGGCCAGCCTGTCGCGTGAAGTCATGGAGGCGGCCAGCGTGGACGGGGCAAACCTGTGGCAGCAGGCCATACGGGTCAAACTGCCCATGATCTGGCGCGCGGTGGCGCTTATGGGCATCTTAACGTTTGCCGGCGGGCTGCAGATCTTTGTGGAGCCGCAGCTCATGCGGCTGGCCGGGGTACGATACTCGCAGGCCGACTGGTCGATCAATCAGCTCGCTTTCCAATATGCGTTCACCATTGGCGATTTTGGCGTTTCCGCCGCCTTGAGTACGATGCTGCTGACCGCCTCCATCACGATCGCGCTGATTATTATTTTCGTTACCAAATTTTACAAAATCGATTAGGGAGCGCGTGATTTGGCAAAAGCAAAACCCCCTTTTCGCTTGCGGACCGGCCGGTTTGTGGTTTTCTCTTTTCTGGCCTTTGCGGCTCTTTTTTATGGTGTGCCGCTGGTCTGGCTGTTCATTGCGGGCACACGCGATGCGGGCTCGTTGTTCACGGACCCGCCCTTTACCATCGGTTCCTGGGAAACAACCCTGGCCACATGGAACAATCTGACCGGCTACAACGACTTCCAGATTCTCACCTGGGCGATGAATTCACTTATCTATTCGGTGGGTGGGGTGGCCCTGTCCCTCATCACCGCTATTCCCGCCGGGTATGTGCTGGCTTTGTCCAACTTTCCGGGGCGAAAGCTCATCCTCATTGTCACCCTGATCGCCATGATAACCCCCAGTCAGGCTGTTGTTCTGCCGATTTTTCTGGAGCTGACCGCCCTTGGCCTGAACAACACATATCTGGGTCTGATCCTGGCCACGGGGTTCTTCCCGTTCGGGGTCTATCTCGCTTACGTCTTTTTTATCTCCGCCTTGCCAAAAGGGGTGATGGATTCCGCCCGGGTGGATGGCTGCAACCGGCTTCAACTGTTTATCCATATCGCTTTGCCGCTGGCAACGCCGATCATAGCCCTTGTGGCGTTTTTCAGTTTCCTGGCCAACTGGAGCAACTATTTTTTAGCATTTGTCCTGCTGGCCGACGAAAAACTGTTCAATCTGCCGCTGGGGCTGACCACCCTTGTCAGCGGTTCTGCCGCTCTGTCAAATCAAGGGGGCAACGATATTCCGATCAAAATGCCCGAGGCCATTCAGGCCGCTATTTTAATTGTCGCCCCGGTGCTGCTGGTGTTCATCGTCTCCCAGCGGTTCGTGCGTACCGGCATGCTCACGGGGGCCGAAAAAGGCTGATCAATAGGTTGCACGCCCACCTGAACAATCAAATACCGCGCCAGTGGAAAAGCTGCAGGCGGGGGACGCAAGATAAAGGATCAACCCGGCGACTTCTTCGGCCCTGCCAAAGCGCCCCATGGGAATTTTCGATTTCAGGTTAGCGACAAATTCCGGGGTCATTTGCAACAGTATTTCAGTCTCGATCGCTGCGGGGCAAACCGAATTGGCCACAACATCACTGCCGATCAGTTCCTTGCCAAGGGCCTTGGTCATTGCGATCACCGCACCCTTGGAAGCGGCGTAGGCGGGGGCGCGGGCGTTGCCCTCCTTGCCGCCGATCGAGGCGACATTGATGATGCGACCGTAGCCGTGGGAGAGCATTATCGGCGCCACGGAACGGCAACTGTGAAAGACCCCGTCGAGGTTAACCCGCATCACCCGATCCCAATCCGCCAGGGGATAGTCCCAGGTTGTCTCTACCGGGCCTGTTATGCCCGCGCAGGTGACGAGAATGTCAATTCGCCCGGTCAGTCCGGCAGCTTCTTGTGTGGCCCGGTCGGTGTCGTCGGGGTCGGTCACATCGAGCGCGCGGGTGGTAACGGCGGTTACCGGGGCCAATGCGTCAGCGGCGGCCTGCAAGGCGGCCCGGTCGCGATCCCACAACACCAGTTGAACCCCCTTGTCGGCCAATGCGCGCGCCGCCGCGAAGCCAAGACCCCGCGCCCCACCGGTAATGACAGCCAGCTGCCCCTTAAATTCTTGCCCCTTGAATTCTTGCCCCTGGGCCATCACACAGTCCTTTTATTCGTGGAAGAGCGCGGAACGACCGCCATCGACGGTGATGCATTGCGCTGTGAGAAACCTGGCCTCGTCGGAGGCGAGGAAAACAACGGTTTTGGCGATTTCATCCGGGTGTCCTATCCGGTTAACCGGCTGCAAGGCCTCGACCTGAGCGCGGTACGCCTTCGGATCCTTTGCGTTGGCAAACAACGTCCGCACAATTTCGGTGTCGATATATCCCGGGGCGATGGCGTTAACCCGGATGTCGCGGGGAGCATAGTCCGCCGCCAGGGCTCGGGTGAGGCCAAGAACCGCATGTTTTGCAACCGGATAGGGAAAGCAGCCGGGAATGATCTGAAAAGAATGCACCGAGGCGATGTCGATGATGTCGCCCCGGCCCCGCGCCAGCATGGCGGGTAGCACCGCCCGGCAGCAATGCCAGACGCCCTCCAGATCGACAGAAAAGCACTTCTTCCAGTCGGCGGCGGTGGTTTCCAGGGGATCGCGAAATACGGCAATACCGGCATTGTTGACAAGAACATCAGGCGGCCCGACGCTCCGGCTTGCTTTGGCCACCATGGCGTTTACCGAGGCGGGATCGGACACATCCGCGTGCATGTACACCACTTTCGCACCGGCGACGGCAAGCTGTTCCGCCGCCGCCTGACCCTGTTCGTCGCGAATGTCGGACATGACTACCGCTGCCCCCTCCGCACTGCACGCACTGGCCGTGGCCAGGCCGATCCCCTGGGCCGCGCCGGTTATGTAAATGGTTTTCCCCGCCAGTCTTTGCCCCATCCATACACGCCTATCCGGCAGCTTCGGGGAACGGTGCCGGACAGCGCGCCGGCTGGCCGGTGGCAAAAAAACTGATCTCGTTGGCTGCGAGTTCCTGAACCCGGCGGGTGGCGGCATCAGAATACCACGCCGTGTGGGGGGTCAGCAGCAGATTTGGAGCCGCGCGGAGCGGACTGTCGTGTGCAAGCGGTTCGTGTTCGAATACATCGAGCCCCGCCCCGGCGATTGTCCCGGCTGACAGGGCGCTGGCCAGAGCGGCAGGGTCCACCAGGGCACCGCGACTGGCGTTTACAAGCACGGCGGTGGGCTTCATCAAGGACAATGTCCGCGCATTTACCACATGGTGCGTATCGGGCACCAACGGGGCATGCAGCGAAAGGCAGTCGGCATGTTCAAACAATGTGTCCAGGGATACCGCCCGGGCGCCCTGGGCCGAAAATGCCTCCGCATCCACCCAGGGGTCATGGGCAATCACTTCAAAGCCAAACCCTTTCATGCGACGCCCCATTTCCCGGGCAATGCGGCCAAAACCCAACAGGCCGAGGGTCGAACGGGAAAAACTTGGCATGGGGTTGCATATTTCCACAGGCCGCCATTGGCCGGCACGCACGGACCGGTCCAGGGACGGCAGTTTACGCAAGACCGCCAGCGCCAGCGCGGCGCTGTGATCAGCGACTTCACCGGTTGCATAATCGGGTACATAAGCGACGCGGATATCCCGCGCCCGGGCCGCCGCCAGATCGATATTATCCAGCCCGATACCGTAGCGCACGATCAAGGCTCGGGGGGCGAGCGCGGCGATAACCTCGCCGGTAATTTCGGCAAACTGGACCATGACGACACGGGCCCGGGTGCACAAGGAGACCAGGTCCAGGCCGGGATGTTCCCCCGCATGGACAATTTGAAGGCCGTGGGCATTCGCTGCCTCCTGCTCGGCTGAGAAATCGGTAAAGCTGGTTTGCGTGATTACGAGCCGTTCGTTCAATTTTGCCGCCACAACCCGGGTCCTGCCATCGTTGATATCCAGTATTCAATTCTCAACTGATATCTTAGATGTCTATTTTATGGCGCGTCAATAGCGTGTTAACAGAGGTGGGCCCGAAGTTAAACGGCCGCAAGGGGACATTTTCAGGTTCTTTGCAGGTTTTGGGCGTTTTCTGCACGGTTCCTGGCTTCCGAGGAGTTGACTGTTTTGCCATCTTAGATATGAGTAAGGGTCGGGTCAGTATTTCGCCTGTGGTGTGCGGAACGGCCCCAAGGAGGAAACAATATGAAATTTCAAACAACCATTGCTCTGGCGGCCGCGGCCGCTTTCACGGTTTCTGCGGCCCTGGCGGCGGAATACCCGGACCCGACCCCGCTTGCGGACGGCGCCCAGGCCGATGTTTCCGCTGTCGTGCGAGACGGCCCGCTGACCATTGCCTTCATGCCGCCGGCCTCGACACTGATGTTTTATCAGCCCATCGGCGCGGGCGTGCGCAGTGTTGCCGAGGAAGCGGGCGCGCGGGTGATAACCCTGGCGCCAACCGATGGCGCCGACACTTACGGACAAGCTGGCATGATACAGGATGTGATCAGCCAGGGGGTGGATGCCATTATCATTACGACCCACGACGAGAATGCCGCCGCCCCGGTTTTGAAACGGGCGGTGGAGGCCGGCATCATCGTCGTTCTGGTCAATAATGACATCCCTTCGTTTCCGACGCCGATCCACGCTGTTGTGGGCTACAGCCAGCGGGCGGAAATGGCCAAGCTTGGCGTCTGGTTGTCGGCCCAGGCCGACGGGGAAGTCATTAACATCGGCTATCTCGAAGGGCTGCCCGGCTACCACAATACCGAACGTATGGAGGGCTTCATTTCAGGTCTCGACCCGGATGTGACGCGGGTCGTACAGACGCTGGCCGGGGGATGGACCGTGGAAGGTGGAAACACCGCCGCCATGGATATCTTGCAGGCAAACCCGGAAATTAATGCGATCATCACGGCCAATGACGATATGGCCATGGGTGTGATCTCAGCAGAACGCGCCCTTGGCCGTGAACTGATCATCACCGGGGTGGACGGGCAGACCCCGGCGCTCGAAGCCGTTGCTGCCGGCGATCTGACCGCAACGCTGGATGTTTCGCCGTTCCTGATGGGACAGGTGGCCACCCGTGTGGTGCTGGATATCGCATCCGGGAAATTCGCCGGAGGTTTTGTGTCCACACCGGCGGTCATTCGCGATGGTGACAACATTCTGGATATCCTTAGAACTCCGGAAATGCTGGCGCCTCCTCCTTCCAAAACCTACTGAGGCGAGCGCTACGAAGGGGCTGCGCGCACCTTGGCGCGCCCCGAACATCTTACACTATCCCCGGGGAAAACCCCGGGGGTATTCGGGGACAAGCCCCGGGAGCAATTCGGGGAAAAGGCATTGAACAGCGCACTTGAATGGGACCTGCGCGGGCTGACAAAACAATATCCCGCTGTCGTGGCCAATGATGATGTCTCCCTGCAAATCCGCAGCGGTGAGATTCACGGTCTTCTGGGCGAAAACGGGTGTGGAAAATCAACCCTGATCGGGTTGCTCTCCGGGGTCATTCAGCCCACCAGCGGCACGATCATGCGCAATGGCGAACGGGTTGTGTTTCGCTCTCCCCAGGATGCCAGGGCTGCAGGTATTGCCACGGTCTTTCAGGAGTTTTCACTGGTGCCGTACCTGACGGTCGCCGAGAATCTCTTTCTGGGTCAACCTCTTCCCACGAACGCGATCGGGCTTTTGGACCGGGGGGCCTTGCGACGAAACGCCCGGGCTGCACTGGCGGCAATCGGGCTGGAACGGCGCATCAGCGTGGACGAGAAAATCGTATCGCTGTCCGTTGCCGAACAACAACTGGTCGAAATTGCCAAAGCGGTTTCCCTTGGCGGTACGACGCTTATCCTTGACGAACCAACGGCAGCCCTCGGCGCCACCGAGATTGACACGCTTCACCAGCTACTGCGCCGCCTGAAAAAGGACGGAAGGTCGATCCTATATGTCTCCCACAGGCTCGATGAAGTGGTCGAGATCGTAGACAGGGCCACCATTCTCAAAGATGGCAAGGTTGTCAGTACCGCTGAAGAAACACCCATTTCGGTGACCGAAATCGTTACTCGGATGATTGGCGCCAACCCATCGGAGTTTTTCCATCACGAAAGCCATGCCAGCGATGAAATCGTCTTGAGGGTGGACAATTTGCGCGCGCCGGGCGTGCATTCAGCCAGTTTTGACCTGCGTCGCGGGGAGGTGCTGGGCATTGCAGGCCTGATGGGGTCCGGGCGGACAGAAATCCTTAAGGCGCTTTTCGGGGTTGAACCCATTTTGGGGGGGCGGGTGGAACTGTTTGGTACCGGATACCGCCCTAGCGGGCCCGCAGAAGCTATCCGGCGCAAGGTGGGTTTCGTGCCCGAGAACCGCAAGACAGACGGCCTGTTCTTCAATCTTCGCGCTCCGCCAAACGCGACTATCGCCGCCCTGGACAAGGTAAGTCGAGCGGGGGGATTCGTAAGCCGGACCATTGAGCTGTCTGCCTTTGACAGGTTGCGCGACATGTTCAAATTTCCCGCCCAGGCGCACAATATGTCGCCCCGGGGGCTGTCGGGAGGAAATCAGCAAAAACTGGTGCTGGCGCGGTGGCTGTTCGCGCAGTCGCAGATCATCCTTCTCGACGAGCCGACCCAGGGGGTCGATGTGGGGGCGAAATCGTCAATCTACGATCTGGTGCGCTCTTCAACCGCTGACGGGCGTTCGGTCATCCTGGTCTCGTCCGACAACGAGGAACTCCTGGCCCTGTCCGACAGGATCGCCATCGTTCGAGAGGGGGTTACAGTGGAAATACTCGAAGCGACCGTCCTGAACGAGCACAAACTCACCGAGCAAATCACCGGCGCCAGGCACCCGCGCGCGGCACCGCCACCGGAGAAGGCGCAATGAAAAGATTTGCTTCATCGGAGTTAATGGGGCCTTTTCTGGCACTTCTGGTCATTACCATTTTTGTATCGCTGACCACAGACCGTTTTCTGGACCCCACAAATCTCTCCAATCTGGCCCTGCAGGTGTCCGTTGTTGCCATAGTGGCGATCGGCACCACAATGGTCATATTAACTGCGGGGATCGATTTGAGCCCGGGCTCCGCTATCGCGCTGATCTCTTTGTCTCTCGCCCTAGCAATCAAGCCTTTAGGCATTCCGGTCGGGGTCGCCATTGTGGCGGCTATTGTCCTTGGGGCGTTAATCGGCGCGGCGAACGGGTTGATTGTCGCCTATTTGAAAATCCCGTCGTTCATTGCCACTCTGGCTGCGCTAAGCGCGCTGAAGGGGCTGGCCCTGCTGCTGACAAACGGGGTGCCGGTGTTTTCAGTATCGGAAGGGCTCACGGCTGTTTTTTATAACGACATTGCCGGTGTACCACTGCCGCTGATCTACATTGGGGTGTGTTTTACCGTTTCGGCGGTTCTGCTCAATCATACCCAATGGGGCCGCAAGGTTTATGCTGTGGGCGGAAACCCGGTGGCGGCACGATTGTCGGGGATCAATGTCGAAGCCATCCAGTTCCAGGTGTTTGCGCTGGCAGGGGTGTTTTATGCCGTGGGCGCGGTACTGTTTGCGGCCCGCCTGAATTCAGGATCAGCCACCTATGGGGCGGGGATGGAATTACAGGCGATCGCCGCGGCTGTCATCGGCGGTACCAGCCTTGCGGGGGGGCGGGGCAATGTTCTGGCGACATTGATGGGGGCGCTGACCATTACTATTGTTCAAAACGCCATGAACCTGAATGGTATCGCGTCCACACAATCGATCATAATCGGGCTGATCATTCTGATTGCGGTTGCCATTGATGTCTGGCGCCCGCAGATTAGCCAGGCAATCGCACGGGCAAGAGCCGTGGCGAGCAGATCAACCAAAGCTCCAGGAGGACCCGATGCGGGCCCATGACAGCATAAGGCGCGCACCTCCCCTGTCGGAGGTCATCGCGGAGAGGCTGATCGAGGATATTTCGTATGGGCAGCTTCCCTTGGGAACGGTGCTTAGCGAGAACAAGCTGGCCGAGCGGTTCGGGACCAGCAAAACTCCGGTGCGCGAGGCTTTTCTGCGATTGCAAAGTGTTGATCTTGTCGAAGTCCTTCCGCAGCGCGGCGCTGTCATATTTCAGCCCAGTCAACGTTCCGTGCGCGATCTTTCGGGCTTCCGCTTCCTTTTAGAAACCGGCGCCCTGGATTCCACCCCTAACGATAAACTGCCAGAGCTGGGCAATTCCCTCTCCGGGATCGCAGACGAGATGGAGGCCGTGTTCTCCCTGGAAGATCCCCATGCCTATCAACTGCTTGATAACCGCTTTCATGTGGCGATCGTGGAACAGGGGGCCAACAGGTTTCTAAGCGAGGCTTATGCACGGATTGTTGCCAAGATTTCCGCGCTTCGGACCCATTTGTCCTCGCCGCAGAAGTATTTGCTGCAAAAATCGCTCGAAGAGCACCGGATGATCGCGAACAAGCTGCAAAAATCGGAAATCAGCTATGTCCGTGACCTGCTGCGCGATCACATTCAAAGAACCAGCGAGTTTCACCAACGGCTTATTCAAGCCCAGGAACGGACGGCAGGCAAGAACGTTCAAAAGTAGGTCTGGGGCGAAAAAGGGGGGCGCGGCGTCGATACCAACCGATGCCCGCCAGCCATCG
>JAADFY010000029.1 GCA_013152625.1 Alphaproteobacteria bacterium | reverse complement strand
GCTGGTGGCCGCTTATTCGAAGGCGCAGGGGCTTTACCGCGACGCCGAAAGCGCCGAACCGGTCTTTACCGACACGCTGGAGTTGGATCTGGGCGATGTGGTGCCCTCCATCGCCGGGCCAAAACGGCCACAGGACCGGATTGCCCTGGATGCGGCGGCGCCGGGATTTGCCCAGGCGCTTAAAACCTTGGGCAATCCCGCTGATCCGGGCGGCCATGGGGTAAAGGGGCGCGATTTTACTCTTTCAAACGGCCATGTGGTGATCGCCGCCATCACGTCTTGCACCAACACCTCGAACCCCTCGGTTTTGATCGCGGCCGGGCTGGTGGCGCGCAAGGCGCGTGAACTGGGCCTGAAGGTAAAACCCTGGGTGAAAACCTCGCTGGCGCCGGGCTCCCAGGTGGTCACCGACTATCTGACCCGGTCCGGCCTGCAAGAGGATCTGGACGGGCTGGGGTTTAATCTGGTGGGCTATGGGTGCACCACGTGCATTGGCAATTCGGGGCCGCTGGCGCCGGAGATTTCCAAAACCATCCATGAGAACAATCTGGTGGCGACCTCGGTTTTGTCCGGCAACCGCAATTTCGAGGGTCGGGTCAACCCGGACGTAAAGGCGAACTATCTCGCCTCGCCGCCCCTGGTGGTGGCGTATGCGCTGGCCGGGTCGATGACCCATGATATTGTCAATGAGCCCCTGGGCACGGGCAAGAACGGGCAGCCGGTCTATTTGCGCGATATCTGGCCCTCTTCGGCCGAGGTGACCAAAATCGTGCGCGACACGGTGACCGCCGAGATGTTCAGCACCCGCTATTCAGATGTGTTCAAGGGTGATGCGGCCTGGCAGGAAATCCCGGTGACCGGCGGCGAGACCTACGGGTGGCGCGACGGGTCGACCTATATTCAGAACCCGCCCTATTTCGAGGGGATAACTCAAAAACCGAAGCCGGTTGCCGATATTGCCCGGGCGCGCATCCTGGGCCTGTTTGAGAACTCGATTACCACCGATCATATTTCTCCCGCCGGTTCGTTCAAGCTGGACAGCCCGGCCGGGCAGTATCTGCGCAAGCGGCAGGTGGCGCCAAAGGACTTCAATTCCTATGGCGCCCGGCGGGGCAACCACGAGGTCATGATGCGGGGCACGTTTGCCAATATCCGGATCAAAAACCAGATGGTGCCGGGGGTCGAAGGCGGATTTACCCTCGGCCCGGACGGCAATCAGGCAACCATGTTTGAAGCGGCCATGGCCTACGGGTCCACCGATACGCCGCTGGTGGTGCTGGCGGGCAAGGAGTACGGGACCGGCTCATCGAGGGACTGGGCGGCCAAGGGCGCGCGTCTGCTTGGGGTGCGGGCGGTCATTGCCGAGAGTTTTGAGCGGATCCACCGCTCCAACCTGATTGGCATGGGGGTTCTGCCGCTGCAATTTGCTGACGCAGAGGGGTGGCAGAGCCTGGGTCTGACCGGCGACGAACAAATTTCCATCGGCGGGCTGGCCGATCTGACCCCCAGGGCCCAGGTTACCGTGGTGCTGGAGGGCGCCGATGGCTCCCGTCTGGAGATTTCCACCCTGTGCCGGATCGATACCGTCGATGAACTGGAATATTATCGCCATGGTGGAATTTTGCACTATGTGCTGCGTATGCTGTCGGCGTAAGTAGCACACAAAGAACGGATCGGAATGCGGCCAGCCGGGTCACAATGGTTTCGCTCACCGGGTTTTGACTGGCCGGTGATGGTTGCTCGCTTGTATTGAATTGGACATGACCAGAAAATTGCAAGTGCTTTTCGCCCTGATCGGTGCGCTGACGTTTGGCCTTGGCGCCAATCCGGTATTGGCAAATTCCGATGATATGGATGTCAAAGGCTCCGCCACGGCGGTGCTCGAATTGTTTACCTCCCAGGGGTGTTCTTCGTGCCCGCCGGCCGACAGATTACTTGCCGAATTGTCCCAGCGGCCCAATCTGATCACCCTGGCCTATCATGTGGATTACTGGGATTATATCGGTTGGAAAGACACGTTCGGTTCGCCGAAAAACACCAAACTGCAGCGCGATTATGCCGAGGGCATGGGCTCCCGCCGGATTTATACCCCCCAGGTGATTGTGAATGGAAAAGTCCATGTGGTTGGCTCCCGGCGCAATGAAATTGACGCTGCCCTGTCCCAATACACCTTGCAGGTGCCCATAGAGATCGCAGTGCGTGACGGGGTGCTCGAAGTGGATGTGGACGCCCGGCCCGACGGCGGCGACACCGCCGTGTTGTGGCTGGTCACCTATCGGCAAAAGGTCGATGTTGTGGTCGAGCGGGGAGAAAACCGCGGCCAGACCCTGACTTATTCCCATGTTGTTTTAGCCCGGCAGGCCATCGGTGTGTGGGATCCGGACGAGGGTGTGGCCTTGCGGCTTCCCTTGGCCGATGTGATGGTGGGGGAGGCCGACGGGCTGGCTATTGTGGTCCAGACCGATCTGGACGGGCTGCCCGGGCCGGTGCTCGGCGCGGCGGCTCTGGCGCTTTGACGGCGCGCGATTTTTTCTCTCACGGGGCTCTTTGATCCGCTCACGGCAATTCGGGGCCATGCCCCGGCCTCCGCGGGGGCGGCCTGAAGGGCCGCTCCGTCCTCGTTGAGAGCCGGGCATGTATAAATTGTCAGCGACTGGTTTTTTTGGCTTTTGGAGGTTCGCTCATCACCCAAAATCGTCATCGGGCCTGTTAGTGAAAGTTTCGGCCGCCCGGCCACACTTTGACATTGCGGGGGTGTCGGGCGGGAACCGGCGGATGTTTGAGCGGGTTTTTCGCCGGCGTTGTGTCGCCGGACAGGGTCGCCAGCTCGGGGGTGAGATCAAACACCTGCCGGGCAATGACGTGAATGACCAGCCCCTCGCGCTGTACCCGGCCCTTCACCCCCATTAAACGGGCGCTTAAAACCACCCGGCGGAAGGTTTCGAACACTTTTGGCCACACAATGACATTGGCCACCCCGGTTTCATCCTCCAGCGAGGCAAAAATGACGCCGCTTGCGGTGCCGGGGCGCTGGCGCACCAGTACCAGCCCGGCAATTTCAACCCATGTGCCGTCTTTTACGGACATCAGATCATTGGCGCTCACGCAGCCTCTTTGTTCAAGTTTGTCCCGCAAAAATTCCAGGGGATGGCATTTCAGGCTGAGCGAGAGGGTGCGGTAGTCGTGGACCACGTGTTCGCCCAGGGCCATGGGAGGCAGGGCGGCTTCTTGTTCGTTGGCTTCGGCATCGGGGCGTCCGGCGGCGGCAAACAGCGGCAACAGTTCCGCCCCATGGGCGCCCTTAAGCCCACGCACCGCCCACAGGGCCGCCCGCCGGTCCAGCCCCAGGGAGCGAAAACCGTCGGCCTCGGCCAGCCGCTCCAGGCTGGCCACCGGCAGTTTTGTGCGCAACCATAAATCGCGCACCGAATCATAGCCCCCACCCCGCCTGGCCTGCAAAAGCTCGGCCTCATGGCGGGAAAAGCCCTTGATTTTGGTCAGGCCGAGTCGGATGGCACAGACCGATTTTATATCGTTTTTCATCTCGGCATGGCGCGGCCAGATATGTTCGGCGGCGGGGGCCGGATTCTCGTCCAGTTGTGTTTTTTGTCCTCGCGCCGGATCGGCTCTTTTTTGTCCTCGCGCCGGACGGGCTGGCCGGATAACCAGTGTCCACTTATCCTGAAAACGCTCCTCGAGAACGGCCTCCACATCGGACAAATTGATGTCGACGCCGCGCACGTCAATGCCATGTTCGCGGGCATCGCGCACGATCTGGGCCGGGGCGTAAAACCCCATGGGCTGGGAATTGAGCAACGCACAGGCAAACACATCGGGGTAAAAACATTTCAGCCAGCACGAGACATAGACCAGCAAGGCAAACGAGGCGGCGTGGCTTTCGGGAAACCCGTAATCGGCAAAGCCCTCGATCTGCTTGAAACAGCGCTCGGCAAAATCGCGTTCATAGCCCCGTTCGAGCATGCCCGACACCATCCGGTCGCGGAATTTGCCAATGGTGCCCTGATTGCGAAAGGTGGCCATGGCCCGGCGCAACCGGTCGGCCTCGCCGGGGGTAAAGCCGCCTGCGACAATGGCGATCTGCATGGCCTGTTCCTGAAACAACGGGATGCCAAGGGTGCGTTCGAGCACTTTATGTAAGGCCGGGCCAACCTTTTCGGGGGTCTCCAGGCCCTGACGGCGCTTCAGATAAGGATGGACCATGCCCCCCTGAATGGGGCCGGGGCGGACAATGGCCACCTCGATGACCAGATCGTAAAAATTTGCAGGTTTCAAGCGCGGCAGCATGGACATTTGCGCCCGGCTTTCAATCTGAAACACCCCCAGGGTGTCGGCCCGTTCGATCATGGCATAAACCCGCGGGTTCTGATCGCGCATCACCGAGGCGAGATCAAGGGAACGCCCGTAATGGGTGTGCATGAGATCAAAGGCACGCCGGATGCAACTAAGCATGCCCAAAGCCAGCACATCGACCTTCAAGATGCCCAACGCATCAAGATCGTTCTTGTCCCATTCCACCACGGTGCGCCCGTCCATGGCGGCATTGGAAATGGGGATACAATGGTCCAGCCGGTCGCCGGTGAGCACGAATCCGCCCGAATGCTGGGACAGGTGGCGGGGAAAGCCCACCAGTTGCCCCACCAGTTTTATGACCATGGCCAGGGTCGGATCGGCGGCGTTCAGACCCAGCTCCCCCAGCCGTTCCACATTGACCCCTTTTGAGTTTGACCCCCAGCTTAACCCGTTCATGGCGGTGATCATGTCCTCGGACAGGGCGAAAACCTTGCCCATCTCGCGCACCGCCGAGCGGGAGCGATAGGTAATGACCGTGGCGGTTAACGCGGCGCGCTGGCGGGTATATTTGGCGTAAAGATACTGGATGACCTCCTCGCGCCGCTCATGCTCGAAATCAATGTCGATATCGGGGGGTTCGTCGCGCTCGGTGGATAAAAACCGCCCGAACACCAGATTGCCCACCATGGGATCGACCTCGGTGACCCCGAGGCAGAAACAGACCGCGGAATTGGCCGCCGAGCCGCGCCCCTGACACAAAATTCCCCGCTCCTTGCGGGCAAAGCGCACCAGATCATGCACGGTCAAAAAATAGGCGGCATACTGTTTTTGTTCGATGAGCTTGAGTTCGCGCACCACGGCGCGCTTGACCTTGTAGGGGATGGCGTTCGGGTAGCGCTTTGTGGCCCCCTGCCAGGTCAGCCGGCAAAGGGTCTGATGGGCGGTCTCGTTTTCCCCCACGGTTTCTAAAGGGTAATTGTAACGCAGATCATCCAGGGTGAAATCGATGCGCGCGGTCAGGGCGATGGTCTGGGCAAGGGCATCGGGGTGCTCGCGAAACAGGCGGGCCATTTCAGTGGGGCTTTTAAGGTGGCGCTCGGCGTTTTTCGCTAAAAGCCGACCGGCGGTGGCAATGGTCTTGTGTTCCCGAATACAGGTAATCGCGTCCTGCAACGGCCGGCGGGCCGGATCATGATAGATGACATCATTGACCGCCAGCATGGGCACACGCACCCGTTTTGCCATGGCGGACAGGCGGTTGAGTCGGGCCCGATCGGCACCGTCATAGCGGCAGGCGGCGGCCAGCCACACCCGGCCCGGGGCCATCTGCGCCAAAGCGCTCAAGGCCCGTTCGGTGCTCGCCCAGTCGGCCTCATCGGCCATGAGGGCGAATAACTGGCCTTTGGCGTGTCCGGCCAGATCGGCGAACCTTAACTCGCAACGTCCCTTGATGGTGCGCCGGTTACCTTTGGTCAGCAGGGCACACAGGCGGCCATAGGCGGCGCGGTCGCCCGGATAGACTAAAATATCGGGGGTGTTATCGGCAAAGACCAGCCGGGCGCCGGTGATGAAACGGATCGGTTTTTCATCCTTTTTCAGATTATCGTGAACCTGTTTTGCGCCTGAATAGGCCCGCACCACCCCGGCCAGGCAATTGTGATCACAAAGGGCGATTGCCGTGTGCCCCAGTTCGGCGGCGCGCAGGATCAGTTCATGGGGGTGGGAACCGCCTTTAAGGAACGAAAAGTTCGAAAGGGTGGCCAGCTCGGCGTAATCGGGGGAGATATTCATGCAAAAAGCCCGTGCATGAACCAGCGCGGCGAGATGGTCTCAAGACCATAAAGCCCCTCGCGAAACAGCCAGAACCGCCGGCCCGCCTCGTCCTCGGTGACATAATAATCCCGGGTGAGGGCCTCGGTTCCCGACTGCCACCATTCCACCCCGATGCGCTCGGGGCCCGAAGCGCGGGTAAAAATATAATCCATTCGCCGCCAGCACATGCGCACCGGAGGGCCTTCGGGAATTTCGGCTAAAACGGTGATCTGCTCGGGCCGGGGCAACAGCCGCAAAGGCCGGGGCAAAACGGGCTCTGGCGGGGCCGGGACGGCGGGTTCGGTTTTAAGCTCCCCGGGCTGGACAGGTTCGAGCCGGACGGCCTGTTCGGGTATGTGGGTATCGACAAATTTTGATCCCAGGGCCGCTTCGGGGCCAAGGCGGGCCACCAGCCGGTCATAAAGCGCCCCAAGATCAAGGGCGGCGTCCGTTCCCCCTTCCATGTCCGGCTGGGCCGGGTTGACCGGGGCGCACGAGGTGGCCGCCAGCCGGATCATGTCAATGCCAAAGCCGCTATCCAGGCTGGCACTGGCCCGTTCCAGCCGGTGGGCAAACAGGCGGGCAATATGGGCGGCGTTGCGGGTGGCGGTGTTGGCGTTCACCGCAAAATGCATGAGCTGATGATCGGTGCGGTAAAGATAAAGATGAAAGGTCTGGGCCCCCAGCCCGGCTTTTTCCAGCACGGCGCAAAGGGCAACGCCCAGCCCGGCAATGGTGGACAGCACCTGATCAGACAAGGAGACAGGCTCGCCAAAACGGCGCTCGGTCATATATTCGGGCGCTAAAAAACGGGCGGTGATCTTTTCGCTTAACTGGCCAAGCCCCTGATCGAGGCGAAAAAGCAACTCCCCGGAAAACCTTGCCTTAAGGCCCGCCCGGTTACGCCCATAGAGCTGGCCGATGGTTTTAAGCCCCATCTGTTCGAGCCCGTAGGCGATTTCGGGGCCAATCCGGAGCGCTGCCACCGGCAGATCGCGCAAGGCTTTTTGCGCGCCGCCTTTGCTCAAAACCCCGCCGGACGTGTAATGGCTTAGCGCCCACGCGGCCCCGATATCGGTGGCAATGGCCCCCCTTGCCTCGAAATGCTCAGCCTGCAACCGGGCAAGGGTATGTTCCAGCAGCGCTTCCTCACCGCCGCTTAAATGGGCCACCCCGGTAATATCGAGCATCATGTCGCCAAACGGGTGCACCGCGTCATGGATGGAGACCAGCGGCGAAACCCGGGTGTGCCAGTCAGTCAGTTGGGCAAAACCGGCTTCGGTTTCGGCCCGGTTGAGCGGGCGGGCCACCAGCCCGGGACACAAGGCGCGCGCCTCGGATAAGGACTGGCCGGCATAAAGCCCCAGCCCCGATGCCTTCTGGTCCAGCCCCACCAGCCGTTGCGCGCTTTTGTGCATTTCATAAAGCACCAGCGGGTGGCCGCTGATACCAAGGTCAGGCTCACGCCGTTTGAGATAATCGGTTGCCCAGTGGGGAAACCACAGGGCCAGATGCCGCCGGGGTGCGGGGGACCGGTGTTGATTCGGCGTTCCGGTCAATTTCACTAAATTCGCCATTTCGCCATTCCACAAGCCAGTTGCCCCGTATTCCCCCCCTTGACCGCTCCAGGGTAAGGCCAAATCGCGGCACCCCCGCCGCCCGCTCGTCAAACGGATGGGGGGCACTGGAGGCGGGGTCGACCCGCCAGCGCATGAAAGCCGCGCTGGCGGTTCGTTCCGTGCCATATCGAAGCAGAAAAACCGACGCGCTGGAGGTCTGGGCCCGAAGCGCCAGCCGCCGGGAGGCGGTAAAATCAAGGGCGGATGCGCCCCCGTCCATGTCAGCTATGACCGCCGCCACCGCCCGGCAGCCAAGCGCCTCTTCAGTGGCCCATAAAAGCTTGCGGATATTGGCCATGCGGCCAATGACCAGCGCTTTTGGATCCAGCCCGAAGGCGCGCAGCCCCGCCCCGTACACCAGACCGGTTTCCCCGGTGTCGCGGATGGGTTGCAGCCACAAAATGAGGGGTTTTGCCGGGGTTAACAGCGCCTTGGCCTGGCCGAGGGCAAAACCGAGCATGGCGCCGCCATTGCGCGCCCCCGCGCCCCAGACCTCGTGGACCAGCCCCGGCGATGGGTTCTGCCAGGGAGGGGGGGCGGGTTTGTTTTCTTTCACGTATTCTTTTTTGTCCTT